>DASYSV010000003.1:0-2462 GCA_036010185.1 Puia sp. | reverse complement strand
CATGCGATGACTACGGCCGCCAGCGCCGCTGCCAGCACCCCCTGCCAGATGGAGTGGATCAGCGTCCAGCAAATGGCCCGTGCTGCCCGGTCGGTCAATAGGCTATCGATGAACAGCTGTTTCATGACTCCCTGTTTTTGGTTTTATTTAACAATTTGCGGATGGCCTCGAGCTCGTTTTGGGAAGCTTTTTTATTGTCCAGCAGATGCAGCATGAGGCTGCTGACCGAGCCATTGAACATCGTGTCCACGAAACGATCCAACAGGAGACTCTTGGTCTTGTATTCCTCCGATGCGGGGCTATAGATATGCTTTACCTGGCTTTCGTCGCGGCGCAATAAGCCTTTTTCCGCCATTATCTGCATCAGCTTCAACGTGCTGGCGTAGTTTACTTCGCGTTTTTGTTCGTTGAGCTGATCGTTGACGAAACGCACGGTGTTCGGGCCGTGTTGCCACAATACCTGGAGTATCTCGAGTTCGGAGCGGGTCGGCTCCGGCTGCCCTTTCTTTTTCATGCTCCTAATGTAGGAATTTTTTCCTAGCATCCAAACAATTCTAGGAAATATTTCCTAGCCGGCGGATTTCGCGGCGGATGGGATCGCGGATTTCGGCCTTCCGGCATTTTAGAAAGACCTATCCGGCGGTGACGCAGGAACAATGGATGATGACCAGGCGAGGATTTTCCGCTTACTTCGGTCTCCGCGACTCCGTCTTTTGTCACGTCCTCTATGATCGCACGGGCCATTTCCAAAGGTCGTTGACCTATTTCGCGGAGGGAAGATCGACGTGTCGGACGGGGAAATAACGACGGTGTATGAATACCGGCTGGATGGCCGCGCGGCTATCTTAGCCCATCGATCCCAACGGCGGTAAATACACCCAGCTCTCTCCTTTCGGACTATATGAAGGATGATATTCTATATATCCGAACTCATGTAATTCCCGCAGAGATCTATACATCGGCCCAAGGCCACCTATCTTCGAGATCGGCATCAGCTCTCTTGCACTCACCCTGACCGGTCCTTCCCTACCCTGGCGCAGCCAGCAATAGAGGATCGCCACATACAAACTAATATGCAGAGGCCCAAGGCGTGGGTCTCTCTTCGCCCGCTCCATAAAATCCGTTATCCCGGGAACCGCTTTTGTCATGTCAACCTTTCCTTGTCTTCATCAACACCTTTCCTTTCACCCGCAATATTACCTGCCTCCCGGCATCCTCATCGGAAAAAGAAATCACCAGCCGTTTGCCTTTGCTGACCACGAATGGATGGAAGGCCACGGCTGCCGCCTCCCGTCCCGGCCCCGACAAGACACCGAATCCCTCCGAATACGCCGGCGCACACTCCAGCTCCTGGGTCGCCGTCCGCTTTACCTTTTTCCGATCTTTCGTATAAATGCGCAATCCGCCCGGGGTGCATCCCATATTCGTCCGGTCCTGCAATTCCATCGATAGCCAAAGAAGGCTGTCGCGCAAATAGACCCCCTTCAATCGCAGCCCCAGACCATCGCTGGTTACCCGCTGCCGCAAAAAACTACGTCTTGCTGCCAACATCCTCGCATCCGCCTGCAAGGTTTCAGGGTCCAGCGGCCATCCCGTGAGCCGCACCTTCGGTGCGACTGCACTCCCATCCGACACCACACGATAGTCGAGTATACTCGTATCTTCGACGTAATGCAACACGAAAGAATATAACCGGCCGTCTTTTGCGTAAACTGCCAGGTTCGTCGGCGCGAAATCGCGTCTGAGCGCCTTCAGTTCGATCACATTGTCCACCCCTTTCACCTTTTGCACCAGTACGTCCCGGCTGACTCTAACGCCGGCGGCAATGTCGACCGGGAAAATGACATTGGTCATTTTTCGACCAGTCACAGGCAAGGTCCTGCTTTCCATTCCTTCCAGGTGGAATCCAGGCTCCTGCGCCTTCAGTACACCTACCACACCCATCAACAGCACTCCCATCAATCTCCACTTCATATACACATTTTTAACGGTTACTCTTTGTATTCTTCAACCACACCTTGTAGCCGGCCGGCAGCCCCACCCGCACCAACCTGATCTTTCTGCTCAGCAAGGTCTTCGCCGCCTGGAAGCCGGCGGCTGTGACCTGTCCGGCCACACCGGCATCCATAGAAGTGATACCCAGCGCGCCCATGGCCTGGTCGGCCGATTCCTTCGACGCATCCCTGGTGATCGATCCCTGGACGCGAATGCCCGTCATTCCATCCATATCCATGACCTCCAGTGCAACGGGGACCACGCGACTGCCTATCCGTGTAGCGTTAATGGTAACCAGCAAGCGTTCACCCGACAAGATGGCTTTACCGGATAGCGCGGTACCATTCGGTACCCGTATTCCACCGAGCATAGCATCGGCCGCCGTGCGAAGCGTCACCTCTTCACCGGATACGAGGGTCTGCGCGCCATCCACAACTGCCGCGATAATATTTTCTGCCAGCGAATCG
>DASYSV010000108.1:0-7850 GCA_036010185.1 Puia sp. | reverse complement strand
GATGCCGCCAATCGGCCCCCTTCACCCAGGACCACCACTGGCTATAATCGCCGAGTTCCACCGGATAATCGGGCGGCGTGAAGACCAGCGAGGCGGGCACTAGCAGCGAAGCGTCCGGCTTTGGCGTACCCGGCGGCAGCTGTTTTTTCAATTCATTCCAGTCCGGCGCCCTTTCGGCAGTCGTCACGTACCCCGTCGCGCGTACAAAATCCGCAAATTCCACATTGGTTACCTCCGACCTATCCATCCAGAACCCCGATACCGTCACCAGGTGTTTAGGGTATTCATCGGCAGCCGCCTGATCATTATCGGCGCCCATGCGAAAAGTCCCTCCCGGGATCCAGATCATCCCTTCATGCGTCGCATGCCCAGCAATATCACGCCCCGCAATATCACGCGCTCCCGCCACTGTATCTCCGCGCACCGGCAATACCGCCGCCACCGCAAACCGCGCCGGAATATTCTTCTCACAGCAAATTGCACTCTTTTTCGCCGCCGCCACCCGCGCCATTGCTGCCGCCTCCCGCGCCACGCCCGCCGCCTGAGCCTTCCCCGTAGCCGTCCCGACACCAGCCGACGCACCCCTCCGCCCCGCCTCATGACAGCCCATCGCTCCAACCAGCACCCAACCCAACCATATTTTCGAATTCATCATAATTTTCATTTAGAGGTCCACAGCGCCAAATTTCCTTTATTTCACCCCGTTTTTTGGAACCAAAATTATATTCTTGACTTTCAGCAAGTTAACTTTAGTACCAAAAATCCCCGCAAAAATAAATACATTCCCCCGCGCTCATCCGCGGGCCGCTGCCCGCCACCCTCACCCAGAAGCCGCCGCCCTCCACCCTCACCCAGAAGCCGCAGCCCCTCGCTCTCATCCAGGGCCCACTGGCCCGACGCACCAAACCCTCGCCAAATCCGCGACCGTCCCATCCCGCCACCCGCACCGCTGCCGCCCGCCCTCCATTAGTCCACCACGCAACTCGACTATTCAAAATCTTTCTTTACCTTTACCCCATGAACCACGTCGCACTCACCTCCAGCGAATCAAAGATCCGTCTCACCGCCTTCTTCGTGCTCCTCTTTATCCTCACCTACCTCATCACACGAAACCCCTGGCTCATCCTATTCTTATTAATTGACTTCTCCTTCCGCTCCACCCCGGAACTCGCAAAATACAGCCCCCTCGCAAATCTCAGCGGCCTGATATCGAAAACCTTCCGCCTGGCAAACAAACCCGTCTACATGCCGCCCAAACGTTTCGCCGCCCGCATCGGCCTGCTATTCATCATCACTATCATCATCGCGCAAAACAGCAAGCCCGGCACACTCATCCTCGGCTCCACCATCGCCCTCTTCGCCGCCCTCGAATCGCTCGCCGGATTCTGCACCGCCTGCTGGATCTATAGCGCCTTCATGCGTTTGCGCAGTCATTAACCCACCACACGTCTCAATATCCCCACCGCCTCCTCCATCTCCTTCTCATTCAAAGAAGCAAACCCCAGCCTCACCCCATTAACCCTCGGAGGCTTCACATGCCAATAATCCTCTCCATCCGACATCGCAAGCCCCAAACGGGAAGCCGCCACCGATATCTCCCGCACCGGACGATCCCCCACGAAGCGAACCCACGCTGCAAACCCTCCATCCGGTTCCCGAAATTCCACCCGCCCGGATAACTCCGAAGCTAACAACCCACTCAACCGATCCCTTCTCTCATGATATATCTTCCCCGCCTTTTTCAAATGTCTGTCAATATCCCCATTGCGCAGCAAATTCGCCATCGCCTCCTCCATCAACTGCTCCCCCTGCCGGTCCACCATCTTCCGCAAACGCGTCGCCTGCGCGATCAGATTCACCGGCGCCACCAAAAACCCGATCCGTATCGCGGGCGCGATGATCTTGCAAAACGATCCCACATAGATCACATGTCCGCTCGTATCCACGCTCGCCAACGGCAATATCGGACTCGATGAATACTGAAAATCGAAATCATAATCGTCTTCCAGCACGGCAAACTCATACCTCCGCGCCAGCTCCAGCAACTTCTGGCGGCGCGCAGCGCACAACGTCGTCGTCGTCGGCATATGATGATGCGGGATGACAAAGACCATCCGCACCTTCTTGACCCGACAGATCCTTTCCACGGCATCGATATCCATCCCGTCATCGTCGACACCGACAAAGTTCAACGAAGCTCCCGCCGCCCGGAAAACCTCGCTCGTCCCCGTCCATCCGGGTTCACTGACGATCACCTCGTCGCCTTTTTTCAATAACAACCGGCTCACAAGATATATCGCCAGCTGGACGCCCTTCGTGATCAGGATATTCTCCGGTCCTATCGACAAACCCCTGGTCACATTGAGAAAACGCGCCATTTCATTGCGCAGATTTTCCGACCCCTGCGCCGGACCATAAGATAAAAACTTAGCGGTAAACCGGTAATTCGAAAATCGCCGGTACTCGCGGACCAGCAACTCCACCGGCGCGAGCCGCGTGTCCGGGAACCCATCGTTAAAGGCTAACCGCTCGCGGCGGGCCACAAATGGCTGATCGTATCCATATGGCCGATTCTCGATTGCAAATGCGGTTGCAGACGGATAGCCTATCCCCGGTCGTCCCAATGCAGCCACCGCCCCCACGATACCCGTGCCCGGTCCCGCACCCCGGGAAAGCCCCGCCGCAGCAGCCCTGGCCGCCGACACCGCCCGCGGCTTCACCACCGGTAACTCCGACGCCACAAAAAAACCCTTTCTCGGCAACGACTCAGCCCACCCCATCGCCTGCAGCTCGTCAAAGGCTGCTGTAACCGTCTTCCGGTGAATGTCATACATCTCCGCCAGCTTCCTGCTGCTCGGCAACGCCGTGCCCGGTTTCAAAATGCCTTGCTGGATGATCCCCGCAATTCCGTTCGCAATCTGTAAATACACTGGTTCGTCCCTATCCTTATCGATACGCACCAGGTTTTGAATGATGATCATGTTCTTGGACTACCTCATTTATAGATTCTGGACTATAAATATACCTTTTTGGTGGAGTAATTTTACACCTGCAATTTCGATATTATGAACACGTCCATTTCCCGCCCCTCGCGGCTTCTTCTCATCCTCGCCTTCACGGCTGTATATATCATCTGGGGAACCACTTATCTGGCTATGCGTTTTGGAATGCTCGGCATTCCGCCTTTCATGCTCTGTCTTTTCCGGTATGCCCTGGTAGCCGTCATCCTGCTCGCCTGGATGGGGATCAAAGGTCTTTCCTTCCCGTCCGCAAAAAATACGAAGATCCTCAGCGCCAGCGGGCTGCTGATGCTCGTCGGGGGAACGGGCCTGGTCGTCACAGCGGAACAATACATCAACTCCGGCGCCACAGCCACCGTCATCGCCACCGAGCCACTGATGTTCCTGATACTCGATCGCACCAGCCGCAAGTCTTATTCCTTCGCCACCGTCGCTGGCATCGTCCTCGGATTCGCCGGCATCTTCCTTTTCTCGAAATTCACCAGCAACCATGGTGACGCATTATCCGGCGCCGGCAGCGGCGATGTATGGAAGGGAACCCTGATGGTCCTGGTAAGCGCCGCATTCTGGGTGCTCGGCGCGCTTCAATCAAGGCGACAGACAAACGCCGACCACTCCCCAGTCGCCAGCGCAGCCGTCCAGCATATCGTCGCAGCACTCGGCTGTCTCCCCATCGTCCTGGCCAGAGGCGAATTCGCCACTTTTCATCTCGCGCAGGTCCCGGCCGCAGCATGGCTCGGTCTCGCTTATCTTGTCATCATGGGCTCGCTCGTCGCCTTCATGGCCTATATGTGGCTGATGAAAGTCCAGCCGCCTGCCATCGTCAGCACCCACACGTATGTCAACCCTATCGTCGCCGTCATCGCGGGCTGGATCCTCGCCGGCGAGACGATAAATGCCCCGCAAGTCCTGGCCCTCGCGATGGTCCTGATAGGTGTCCTGCTGGTCCAGTCCCCGCGTCTCCAACGGATCAGGCTCCCGCGGCCCCGTCGCACGCCCTACCGTCCTCACAGCCAACCGTGGTCGTGACCCATTGCCGTTCTCCCAATATTATTGTAGGTTTGTGCCCGCAAACCCCATCATTATGGTCGTCAATCTGAGTGAACAATTCTCCATCCTGGGAGATTGGATCAGCGAAATCCGCGATGAAGACGTGCAGAAGGATCGCCTCCGGTTCCGTCATAACCTCGTGCGCATCGGCGAAGTCGCCGCCTATGAGATCAGTAAGACCCTCCCATACATAGAAAAGGAAGTCGAAACCCCCCTCGGCACCACCATCGTCAAAGTCCTCAAAGAACAACCCGTCATCACCACCATCCTCCGCGCCGGCCTCCCCATGCACCAGGGTCTCCTCAATTTCTTCGACAAAGCCGACAACGGCTTCATCTCCGCCTATCGCAAACACCAACGCGACGGAAGCTTCGAGATCAGCCTCGAATATGTCTCCTGCCCCGAACTGGAGAACAGGGTCGTCATCATCTCCGACCCCATGCTGGCCACTGGCGCAAGCCTCGTCAAGACCATCCAATATCTTCGCGAAGAAGGCCACCCCTCCGAGATCCACGTGGTAGTGGCCATCGCCTGCACCGTCGGCATCGAATTCGTGCTGCGTAGCGAGCCCGCGGCAAAGATCTGGTGCGGCGCCATCGACGACGAGCTCACCGCCAAAGGTTATATCGTTCCCGGTCTCGGCGACGCCGGCGACCTCGCCTTCGGCAACAAGGCCCAAATGTAACCCCCGCCGCTTTGCGGTTTCACCCTTTTTTGCTAATTTTCCCCACCATATCCCCTCCAAAAGCCAACCGCGCGATCCATTTATCCGTCTATACCTTTACGCAACTGTTTATGAACAACATTCCTCACATCTTCCGATCCGGCCCCGCCACCCTCCGGCACCTCATCCTTGCCGCAGCTTTATTTATTCTGGCCCCCTGCGCCAAAGCCCAGGACCCCGGCTTCTCCCAATTCTTCGCCTCCCCCATGACCCTCAACCCGGCCCTCACCGGCAAATTCAGCGGAGTCCTTCGCGTCGCCGGCAACTACCGCAACCAATGGCCGGCCATCAACAACGCATTCATCACCAACACCATATCCATTGACGCTCCCATCCTCGTCAAACGCCTTCCCGAGAACGACACCTGGGGCATCGGGCTGATGGCCATGACGGACAAGACGGCCAGCGGTATCCTCAACGACAACTATTTCGCTGTTTCCACGGCCTATCACCTCGCGCTCGACCCGGACGGCTATCATAGCATCGGCGTCGGCTTCCAGGGCACCTACGGCAACCAAAGCCTCGACGGCACCCGCCTTACCTTCGAAGACGGTCTCCAGCTCGACGGCACCTGGCTCCGCTCGCCCAGTGAGGCGATAAACTCGGAATTCGTCAGCGTGCATTATTTCGATATGGGACTCGGTGCGCTGTATAACGCATCGACCAATGGCAATAACAACTATTATTTCGGCTTCAGCGCCTACCACCTCAATCACCCGAAGGTGTCCTTCTTAGGCGTCGACACGATCAACGTTCCCACCCGCCTAACCCTTCATGGCGGCGGATTCTTTCCTATCCCCGGTTCACCCAGCACCGTTTATGTCAGCGGTCTGGTCAACGACCAGGCGGGTGCGCGCGAATATGTATTGGGAGGAGCCTGGCAGATCGCGGCCAGCACCGACGAGACCAACCCCGTCAATTTCTACGCGGGGATGTGGGGCCGGTTCACGAATAATACGACCGACGCCCTCATCCCATACGTGGGGCTGGATTATAGTAATTTTAGTCTCGGCGTCACCTATGACGTCAATATATCTTCCCTGCAAACGGCCTCTCAAAACCGTGGCGGCATCGAGGTCTCGCTCATCTATATCCAAAAAGCTTCCAACGGTCACCACTTCGTGCCCTGCCCGAGATTTTAATGATGCGTACTCGCGCCACCACCAGAAGGTGGACTCGAATGCCCTCCACCACCTCCACCGGAATTCCCACCTCCGCCACCTGAGCTCACATGCCCGCCTCCACCACCGCCACTACTCACATGTCCTCCCCCACCAGACCCACCTCCCGAATTACTACTGCGCACAGCACCACCACCACCCCCACTATACCCGCCCGAAGGGCGCCCCCCTCCACTATACCCTCCACCCGAATAGCCACGCGAAACCTGTCCACCCGTATTCCCAACCCGCGCCGCATTACCTCCCGACGGAAGTCCGTGTAACCCGCCGACATTCCCCGAAGGACCACCTGAAACACGCGGCATCCCAGGCTGATGAGGCGTAGCCACAACCACACCGGAATACCCGATATTCTGCGTACGCTGTCCCCATCCTCCCGGAGGATGCGGCGGCAATCCGGCACTCCGCCCGGACCCCGCAACCCGCGTCGAAGAAGAACCCGGCGCCGCACCGACCGGCGGCCTCCCATGAGGACCCACACCCCGGCTCGCATATACGCCGCCGGAACCACTACCCGGAGCACCGCCCCCGCCCTTCGTCGCAGGACCATGCGCCTTCCATCTCCATTCCGGGTGCCGGCCCCCAAAGACCATATATCCATAGTAATAATTCCATGGATCATACCGATAATATCCATCGAGGAACCCGAGGCCCCAGTCGAAAACATAATCGAGGTCATAGCTCCAGGCCATATTCGACCAGTCCTGGTCATACGCTACGGCCATCCCGCACCCATCCACCGGGGCCTCTTCATATCCCGGCAAATAACCTTCATATACCGCCGTCGGCGTCGTCTGATAAATGAAGACGAATTTAGCCCGGTAGACCCGGTACTTACGCGCGATCAGTTCCACACCTTCCGGCCGAACGTCGCTGACACGCCAGGCGCCCAATGGGCTGGACGCAATGAACCAGATGCCGTTATCCAGCGCATAGTAGGCATCGTTATATTTCAAAACGATCGAACAGGTATTCGTCGCATATTCCAGGGCCGTCCCAGGTATCGGCGCAAACCGCGGCTCACCGTCATAGTCCACCGAAGTCGTGATCGTCCTGTCGACTCTTGCGGTCTGAGGGACCTGCTCCGCCATCACCGCATTTACGGTGGCATCCTTCCGTGCCGCCATACGCCCGGCGACAGGCCCTTCCCCATTCCATTCCCATCCGGACAGCGAAACCAAAAGTTCCGCCGGCAGATCGACCTTGCTGATCAAATGCCAGTTGTTGTCGCCGTACAGCGAGTCGCCCTGGAACCAGTTACCACCCCCCTGCACATAGAAATGCTTCGACACCGTATCGTAAAAAATGGCGTTATCCGAATTTTTGACATAGAACAGGGAAGAATAAGGCATGGGTGCACCCTTGGGGGTCCCGTCGCTCTGGACCAGCACCGCAGGCACCGTGCTCACAATGATATGGTTCAGCATCATCTCCGACTCCGTAAAAGGCACGTCGCTCTTTCGCGCCGCCTTTGCAAGATCGCGTTCTATCTTGCGGAGCGTGCGGCTGACGCGCTCACCCTCGAGGACATAGGGTCCCGTCGCCGAAGGCGCGACATACCAGTAACCCCCGCCATATAAATAGAATTTTCCGTCCTTATCCTGAACGATCACATTCCGGGTATTCTTCACGAAGTCGAGTCCCCAGCGGTCGTTCCTGACCAGCACCGGGTCCCCGTCGATAAGCACCAGCGCCGTGGGCTCCATCCGGAAATATACCTTCGGCGCGACGACAGCCGTATCCTTCGACAAGGCGGTCTCCTGCTGTCCCAGCTGCAGCGACGACTGCACTTCCGCGACGGTCATGGTCTTTACCACGCGCGGAGTATTCTCCGAAATGGCCGATGAGATAAGCACATGATCGTCATTGTCGATA
>DASYSV010000544.1:0-5259 GCA_036010185.1 Puia sp. | reverse complement strand
CGTAAAAATTTGTTTCTTACTCATCTATTGCATTTGAATCTTTATCCTCCGCTGTTATTATGCAGTCCCGCAAGGGGCTGCTCTGTGCAATAATAAAAAAATAATTCAACCGTCAAAATTTTTTTTCGTGTGATTTTCATGACGGCAAATGGGTAATTTTTAATGAAATTTTAACCAATTATGGGTGAGAATCAATAGTTTATTAAAAAAATTGGTTATCCTTTTCAAAATCGGTAAATTGGGAAGAATATACCTACCGGAATCAGTTGACGACCAAATGATACAAGAAAAGGCCAAGAAAAACGTTTTTTACCAAGACTAAAACCGATTTAAATTTTCCCAAAATAGGAGACGCCGGAGCCTCAGCAGAGAGGTGAGACTTTAGCCAATCCAATGAACCCGCTGAAGGGCGACTGAAAGGTCTGCACGATGCGGAACTATTAAAAGCAAAAAGCCTTACACCTAAAAACCCTTTAAAAGACCTCTGCCTATGAGCATGCGTCAACTGAAGATCACGAAGAGTATAACGAATCGTGAATCTCAGAGCCTGGAGAAGTACCTGCAGGAGATAGGGAAAGTAGAGTTGATCAGTCCCGAAGAAGAGGTCAAACTCGCCATCCGTATCAAGCAGGGAGATCAGAAAGCTCTCGATAAACTGACAAAAGCCAATCTCCGCTTTGTCGTATCCGTAGCCAAGCAATACCAGAACCAGGGCCTGTCCCTGCCTGACCTCATCAATGAGGGTAACCTGGGATTGATCAAGGCGGCCCAACGTTTTGATGAAACGCGCGGATTCAAATTCATTTCTTATGCAGTATGGTGGATACGTCAGAGTATCCTGCAGGCGCTGGCCGAGCAGTCGCGTATCGTGCGTCTTCCGCTGAATAAGGTGGGTCTGACCAACCGTATCCAGAAGGCTTATTCGCAGCTGGAGCAGGAGTTCGAGCGCGAACCTTCCGCCGAAGAGCTGGCCGAGATACTCGAGCTGGATATCGAGGAAGTATCCTCGACACTGGGCATCGCCGCACGGCATGTTTCGATGGATACACCGCTGTCGGAGGGTGAGGACAATACCCTGATCGACGTGCTGGAGAATCCCAATGCGGAGCTGGCCAATTCGAACATCGAGCACAAGGAGTCGCTGAAACAGGAGATCGACCGGTCGCTGAAGACGCTGACCGAGCGGCAGAAAGAGGTGATCTGCTTCTTTTTCGGGATCGGGGTGGATCATCCGATGAGCCTGGAAGATATCGGCGAGAAGTTCAACCTGACGCGCGAGCGTGTCCGGCAGATCAAGGATAAAGCTATTACCAAACTGCGCAGCAATTCGCGCTCAAAAATGTTAAGGAGTTACCTCGGCATATAATTTTACACTCAGAGCCGGCTGCGGCCGGTAAATTTCCGTATTTTTGTTCTCCCGAAAGTGAATGTAACATGTTTACATTCACTTTTGCATTTTTTGGACCGGAGGGGGGTCGCCAAACAAAATAATTATGTTCGAGAGCTTATCCGAACGGCTGGAGTCAGCCTTCAAACAGATAAAAGGAGAAGGCCGCATCACCGAGCTGAATATTGCGGCAACGGTAAAAGACATACGCCGCGCGCTGATCGACGCGGACGTCAACTTTAAGATCGCCAAAGAATTCACCGACACGGTAAAGGACACAGCGCTGGGGCAGAAGGTCCTCACGGCTGTCTCCCCGGGCCAGCTGATGGTCAAGGTCGTCAAGGACGAGCTGGTGAAGCTGATGGGCGGAACCGAAAGCGAGCTCAATGCCAAAGGCAATCCCGCAGTCATCCTCGTTGCCGGTCTGCAGGGTAGCGGTAAGACGACTTTCAGCGGAAAGCTCGCCAATTATCTCAAGGGCCGGAAGGGGTTGTCGCCCATGCTGGTTGCGGACGACATCTATCGTCCCGCGGCCATCGAACAGCTGCGGGTATTGGGTGAGCAGATCGGCGTCGAAGTCTACAGCGAACCCGAGAATAAGGACGCCGTCGATATCGCACGAAATGCCATCCGCGAGGCCCGGTCCAGGAATAAGAATGTCGTCATTATCGATACGGCGGGCCGTCTGGCCATCGATGAGGCCATGATGCAGGAAGTGGCGGCGATCAAGGGGGCGGTCAATCCTGGAGAAATTCTGTTCGTGGTGGACTCGATGACGGGTCAGGATGCGGTGAATACGGCGAAGGCCTTTAACGACCGGCTGGACTTTTCGGGCGTGGTATTGACAAAGCTCGATGGCGACACCCGGGGTGGCGCCGCACTGTCGATCAAGTATACGGTCAACAAACCGATCAAATTCATCAGCAGCGGCGAGAAAATGGATACGTTGGACGTATTCTATCCCGAGCGTATGGCGCAGCGGATCCTGGGGATGGGGGATATCACTACCCTCGTCGAAAAGGCGCAGGCGCAGTTCGACGAAGCCGAGGCCAGGAAACTGGAGAAAAAAATCCGCAAAAATCAATTCGATTTCGAGGATTTCAAGCAACAGTTACAGCAGATAAAGAAGATGGGGAATCTCAAGGACCTGATGGGCATGATACCCGGTGTCGGAAAGGCGATCAAGGATATCGACATCAGCGACGACTCGTTCAAGGGCATCGAAGCCATCATCAACTCGATGACGCCTTTTGAGCGGAACAATCCCGACGTTATCGACCTGAGCAGACGCAAGAGGCTCGCGAAGGGTTGCGGAAAGGATATCAATGAGGTGAATGCTTTTCTGAAGCAATTCGATCAAATGAAGCAGATGATGAAAATGATGAACAAAATGCCGATGGGGGCCGCGATGAGAAGGAGATAACGGGCGCGGGAAGCGGGACGAACGCGGAATTTTGTGGGGAGAATTCAGGTTTCGGCGGGGCGAATGCAGGATGGGAGCAGGTTTGCTAAAACGTTGTTGCAGAGAGCGTTCGGTTGCAATCGTTTGCAGGGGGCCGGCAGGGTTGGCGCGGGATTTGATTAGGAGAGTGGATTGGGGAGAGGGAACCGTGAGTAAAAAATTTCGCTGCAACACTAGCTCTTTAAAACATGAAGTATTATTTTTGAAATGTGATATCGGATTGCTAGTTTTGCAATCCCAAAACAAAAACCCCGAACCTTATAGTTTGGGGTGCAAATTGGAAGGCAACCTTATTATTTCACGCATTTAAATTTCTATTTAAGATGCCAGTTAAAATCAGACTGCAACGTCACGGGTCTAAGAAACGTCCTTTTTACTTCATCGTAGTAGCCGACGCCCGTGCACCCAGAGATGGAAAATTCATCCAGAAGATCGGCACTTACAATCCTTTGACAGTCCCTGCCTCCGTCCAGCTAGATCGCCAGAAGGCGTTGGATTGGTTGCACAAAGGTGCGCAGCCGACGGACACCGTTCGCCGCATTCTTTCCTACAAAGGAGTTCTCTATCTGAAACATTTGCTGAGAGGTGTTAAGCTGGGGTTATTCGATGACGCCGCTGCCATGGAGAAATTCCAAAAATGGCATGGCGAGCATGAGCTCCAGATGAAGAAACGCCAGGAAGAAAATCGCAAGACACGCCCCGGTGGCGGTGGCAGGAGAGGTCCCGGCGGTCCTCCCATGAGAAGGATGGAGCGTCCCGAGCGTACGGAAAGGAAGCCCGAAGGCGGAGCCGCGACTACGGAAGCATAATTCTTTTTAAATTTAATTCATGCAGGAGGCCCAACGGCCTCCTGTTTTTTATGGAGAACTATCGTAACATCGGCCGGCTGGTGGCTGTATTCGGCGTGCAGGGCGAGATGGTACTGCAACACCGGCTGGGCAAGAAGACCAGCCTGAAGGGGCTTAAAACGCTGTTCCTCGAAGAAAGGAAGGACGAGCTGCTGCCCTGGTTCGTGCAGAGTACGCGGATCAAAGGGCCGGAGGAAGTGTTTGTGAAATTAGAGGGTCTGGATACGAAGGAGGCGGCGAAACGGATGGTCCGTAAAGAAGTTTGGGTAAGGGAGCAGGATTTTTCGGGGATCGCCGGCAGGTCGGCGCCGATCTCGCTGGTGGGTTTCCGTCTCTTCGACGGGGTCTCGGATCTGGGGGAGATACTGGAGGTGATCGAACAGCCGCACCAGGTGTTATGCCGGATAGATTTAGGGGGCAAGGAGGCGCTGATCCCGTTGCATGAAGAGACGCTACGCGGAGTGGATCAGAAAAAACGCGAGGTGTATGTGGAGCTGCCGGATGGACTACTCGATGTGTATCGGTAATTGCCATATACAAGCCCGCTGCCGCCAGATACGGAATCGCGCCGCCAGATGTCCGCCCGCGGGATAGCTTGCAGGAAATGCCTGGCTATGAAAAAGCTGATGATCGCCGCCGCCGGCAGAAGAATCGCCGGGGGCGCCCTGATATTTGCCGCGAGTACCGCGAGTGGACAGTTTGCAGGGAAACTGGTATACCAGATCGTTCGGCCCAGTGTGGTCGTGACAATGACCTATTACCAAAGTGGCAATAGTGTCCATGTCGAGGCTTACACCATCGACGTTACGAAGGGCAAGCTGGACTCGAGCACTTTTTTTCCCCAGGACACGATCCTTTTCGATCTCACGAAGGGCACGGAGACCCATCTGCAGAGGCATACGGGCCGCGCTATCATCACACAGTATACGGCGACGATCATGGCAGAGGCGGGCTATGGAAAGGGCATTTCTTCAGCCTCCGTGCAACTGGTGGGGCCGGATACGGCAAACGGTTATAGCTGTACACATTTTGTCGAGAACTATGGTGGCGCCAAGCCTTTTGGGGCGAGCCGGCGCGACATCTGGGTGACCAATGCTCTCGGCAATCCGGGCATCATGGTTATGGGGAGCTTCCTGTATTATACGCCGGGCGCACAGCGGCTGCAGGCGCTGAATACGGCGGGTTGCGCGGGTGTCGTCGTCCGTACCAAAATGAGCGGGATGGGACAGACCACCGTTATGAACCTCATCGCCGTGGATACGAAAAGGCTTAATGCGCGGATGTTCCAGATACCGTCATATTATTCTGTCATCGACAATAGCGGATATGTGCCGCCGAAAGCGGTTACCAAGCCGTAGGCGGGGAGTGGTGGGGCGGTCGCGGCAGGGCGAGGTTGTGGAGTGAGGGATAGAGTGTCGCGGCGGGGTGAGGTTGCGGGCCGGGGGATAGAGCGCTGGGGCGAGCTGCGGATGCGGGGCGGGGGAAAATGTGTAACTTGAACGCAATTCGATCCGATGCCGCTGCCAGCTGGAAAATATGGATGGGGGCTGTTAATGATCTTA
>DASYSV010000527.1:0-16219 GCA_036010185.1 Puia sp. | reverse complement strand
TGCGTTGTTCGGAGGGTTTTGGAAGATCCAGGTAGGAAAAGCCGGTGATTATTTCATCACCGCGTTGTTCTTCCATCTTGCTGTAATCGAGACTTCTTCCGTCGATACGAGGAGGTGTGCCTGTCTTAAGACGATTGCTTTCGAACCCTTCTGATACCAATTGTTCGGTGATCCCGGTAGCGGCTTTTTCTGCTACCCTACCCCCTCCAAAACGTTTCTCGCCTATATGGATGATGCCGTTTAAGAAAGTGCCACTTGTGACGACTATGGCTTTGGCTGAAATGGTGTGCCCAAGACCCGTGACTACCCCGCAAACCCTGCCTTCCTTGATAATCAGGGAGGAAACCATGTCTTGATAAAAATCTACGTTTGGTGTCTTTTCCAGCATTTCCCTCCAGGTTGCGGCAAATAGCATCCGGTCGTTTTGCGCCCGGGGACTCCACATTGCGGGACCCTTGCTACGATTCAGCATACGAAACTGGATCATGCTTTTGTCGGTGACGATACCGGAATATCCGCCTAAAGCATCGATCTCCCGGACGATCTGCCCCTTGGCGATGCCCCCCATGGCCGGGTTGCAGCTCATTTGGGCAATGGTCTGCATATTCATGGTAATAAGCAGAACGCTCGACCCCAGATTGGCCGCTGCTGCCGCTGCCTCACAACCAGCATGTCCAGCTCCAACCACAATCACATCGTATTCCTGAAACATGATGCAAAATTACCGATAAATAATTTGCCGGATGGAACGTTCCACGGGGAACGACTAGTTATGCCTTTTATTTAAGATTCTTCATGTTTCACGTGGAACGATCATACGACCGAAGGTACTTTTCCTCCATCTTTCGCATTTCCCCCTGGTCCGTGGCGGTCTTGTCCTTATACCCGCACAAATGAAGCGCGCCATGAAACATGACCCGGAGTAACTCTTTCTTTAATGAGCTGTCATACTTCAGCGCGTTTTCCCTCAGCCGGTCAACACTGATATATATTTCGGCGTTTATTGGATGGTTCTTTTCGGAAAGATCGAAGGTGATAATATCAGTATAATCGTCGTGATTCAAGTATTGCCGGTTGATAGCCAGGAGATATTTGTCCGAACAAAAGATATACTGCAATTCCGCCAGGGGTCGCCCTTCTTTTTTGAAAAGCCGAACCAGGAAAAGCTTCAACTTCCTCCTGTCCCTCAGTGCGATGGATTCGAGAAAGTTGAATTGAATGGTCGGAATAGTCATAATTTTACCTAAGATAAGCCTGAAATTCATAAAAATGCGGAGATTATCAGAATTAGAGCCGGGGACGATCGCCAGGATCCATTCGTTTGAAAAAAATGATCTTTTTTTGAAATTGATGGAGATGGGCTGTGTGCCGGGAGAATTGGTCAGGGTAGAACAAATCGCCCCGCTGGGTGACCCTATTTCGATCACGGTGGCGGGCTATAATTTAAGTTTGCGTCTTGACGAGGCGGAGAATATTTTCATGGAGGAGGGAGACAGATGAAGGTTGGACTTTACTTCGGATCGTTCAACCCCATCCATCATGGTCATTTATTGATAGCTACCTATGTTTTACAGCATACCAACATTCAACAGGTGTGGTTTGTAGTATCTCCGCAGAACCCGCTCAAGCCTACCGCCTCTCTTTTGAATGAATATCACAGGCTCCATCTTGTACAGGTGGCTATCGAGGGAGCCAGGGATCTGCGGGCTTCCGATATAGAGTTCCGTTTGCCGAAACCGTCTTTCACTGTCAACACTTTGGCTTATTTGCAGGAGAAATATCCTGTGAATGAATTTTCGATCATCATGGGCAGCGATAGCTTTCAAAATCTGCCCAAATGGAAAAACGGCGAATGGCTGCTTCGGAATTTTCCGGTTTATGTCTACAAACGCCCGGGCCACCTCTCCCTTCCTCTATATGAAGACGCAAAAGAGATACATGATCTCGACGCCCCATTACTGCCCATCTCCTCGACAGACATCCGCAAAAATATCCGCGAATCAAAATCGATCCGGTACCTGGTCCCCGATACTGTTCGGGAAGAGATTGAAAGGAATGGATACTACAGGTGAGAGGCGCCCGGCGGCCGCAGCTTCTTTGGCAGCTTTTGCACGACCAGTCTATATGAATCATCGATCATCTGACGCAGAATACGGGCTGGGATAGTCCCGTCGACGATGACCGTATTCCAATGCCGCTTATTCATATGATATCCGGGCTGCACCGCCGCATACTGTTCGCGCCATTCGATCGCCTGCTCAGGATCGCATTTGACGTTGAACTGCAACTCGGGATTATCCAGCCCTATCAATAGAAAGATCGCCCCCTGGACCTTAAACACCAACGTGGTCTCGCCAAAAGGGAAACCTTCCTCCACAGCATCCTTCGCCAGACAGTATTCCCGTATCGACTCAACATCCATAAATAAGTCATTTATATATAATACAATTCAGGCAAGCTTCAAGGTCACGCTATCCGCATAGTCGAAAACCAGATGGCAGAACGCTTTCACCCCCAATTTGAACCCACTCTCATCGATATAAAAATCAGGCGTATGATGCGGCGCGGTGGTATGTGGGTCCTGACCCGGTCTCATACCGCCAAGAAAGAAAAAGAAGGACGGGACCTTCGTACCATAAAAAGAGAAATCCTCCGAACCCGTCATCGCATCCATCCACAATATATTTTTCTCGCCGGCGGTCCGTTGCAGAGAAGGCAACATGCGTTTTACCAGGACCGGATCATTATAGGTGATGAGGGTCTTGTTGTCGATGGAGATATCTGCAGTCGCCCCGGCACTTTCGGCGATGCGCGTAACGGTACGGCGCATGCGCTCATGGATATCACGCTGCATACCCGTGTCCAACGTTCGAATAGTACCGGTCATTTCCACCTCTTCGGGAATGATATTGCTGCGCACTCCGCCATTGATCACACATACCGATATCACCGCGGCATCCCTTGTCAACTCGGTTTGGCGGCTGATGATCGTTTGCAGTCCTTCGATGATCTGGGCGCTAATGACGATCGGGTCGATACCGCCCCAGGGTTGCGATCCATGCGACCCCTTCCCATGAACGCGTATCGTAAACCAATCCGAAGCCGCCATGGCGCCCTCACTACGGTATTTTATCTTACCGGCCTCCGTCGCTGCGTTGATATGAAGACCGAACAGCACGTCAACCTTTGGATTGTCGAGCGCGCCTTCTTTGATCATCAGGGCGGCACCGCCCTCTTCTCCCGGAGGGGCACCTTCTTCAGCAGGTTGGAAAATAAATTTTACCGTTCCCTTTAACTGATGACGCATGTCGGAAAGGATCTTCGCTACACTCATCAGAATGGCCATATGCGAATCGTGACCACAGGCATGCATCACGCCCACGTCCTGGCCGATATAGGTAGTCCTTACTTTGCTGGCGAACGGCACCGGCGTCCTCTCAACGAGTGGAAGCGCATCCATGTCCGCACGCAGACCGACCACAGGACCCGGCAGATCGCCTTTCAATACGCCGACCACGCCGGTCTTCCCCACTCCTTCTTTTACTTCGAGACCCAACGAACGCAGATAGTCCGCAATGATCTTCGACGTGCGGAACTCGCGATTGCTAAGCTCTGGATGCTCATGAAAATCCCTTCTCCAGGCGATGGTTTGCGGCTCGAGCTTATCGGCGGCGGCATCGATGGCGGCGCTGACATTGGTCTGCGCGCTTGCCAGCGAAAAACAGGAAAGCAGGAGGACAAGAAGAGAGAACGGGCTTTTCATTTGCGAAGTTTTGGGTATTCCTAATATACGAATAAGGCGCGCGGCCGAAACAAAAGCCGTAAATTTTTCGAACGCATTTCCGACAATTCGATAATATTGTGGCCGTGTGACAGTCCTATTCCGTCATATTGCTTTCCTCAAAGCGGTCCTGCTGCATAGTATCTCTGCTTTCGGAGGGCCCCAGGGACATTTGGGGATGATGATGAAGACCTTTGTTCACCGGCGGGGAGATATTACCGAAGAAGAGTTGATGGACTACAGCGCCTTTTGCCAGCTGCTGCCCGGCGCCAGTTCTACCCAAACCCTTACCCTTATCGGCTACAAACGGGGTGGCGTCGTACTCGCCATGCTGACCCTGATCATCTGGACGCTGCCTGCTTCCTGTCTGATGGCCCTGTTCTCCTTCTTCCCGATGCGAACGACGGGCTTATTCCGCTTCATCGGTCCGATGACCATCGGCTTTCTCGCATTTGCCGCACAACAGGCATTCCGCATATCCATCCGCAACACGATCACTCGTATTATATTGGTAGTCAGTACTATAGCTACCTTTCTTTTGTTTCAATGGCCATGGATCTTCCCCATCCTGCTGGTTTTGGGCGGATTCGTAACTAACCTCAGCAGCCGGCGTATACCGCAGGTGGAGGTCCTGCCTAAAAAGATAAAATGGGGAAATATCTGGCTTTTTGCCATCATCTTCCTTCTGGCGGGTGCGAGTAGCGAATTGGCGCGTAAGAACAACTGGCCCAATCGCCGGCCTTTAAACGTTTTTGAAAACACCTATCGTTTCGGGAGCCTCGTCTTCGGCGGCGGCAATGTCCTGATGCCGATGATGTACGAACAATTCGTGGCGCGCCCTCAATCCCAAAAACTCATCCAGCGCAATCCCCATATCATCCGGATGAACAAAGAGGATTTCTATTCGGGATGGGGTATGGTCCGCGCCATTCCCGGACCCGTATTTTCAGTCGCAAGCTATATGGGGGGTATTGCCATGAAGGATAAAGGGACGACCTGGCAGATCCTGGGATGCTTTATCGGAGCGACAGGCATCTTTCTGCCCAGCGCATTGCTGGTATTATTCTTTTTTCCGATCTGGCACAACCTGAAAAAATATGCGACCGTCTACCGGGCCCTGGAAGGCATCAATGCCGTAGTTGTGGGCGTCATGGTCGCCGCCGCATTGTATATGATGAAGGATTTCCGTGCGGCTTCGCTATTGGATATCGCCTTGAACCTGGTGGTCATAACCGCCACCTGGGCCTTGCTGAATTATTCCAGACTTCCCTCTCCGGTGATCGTGATGATCTGGATGGCTCTCGGAGGGGCGCTTATCCTTGTTTAGGAGCCTGTTCCCCGGATGATGAGGGTTTCCGCCGGTGAGCGCTATGTCCGCCATGACCTTCTCCACTATGTCCGGTTTTGCCATGTTGACCGCCATGACCATGCTTGTTTTGACCGCCCCCGGAATGGCCTGCAGGATGGGTGCCCTTTCCGCCACCGTGACCTCCTTTAGGACCTCCGCGTCCGCGACCTCTTCCCCCGCCTTTGCCCCGCGATCCGGGATTGTATTCGGGAGCCGCTCCGAACTGCTCGGGCACAGCCGCCTTGGGTACCGGCTGGCCTAAAAGCTCCTCGATACCCCGAAACTTATTCTGCTCTTTTTCGCTGATAAAAGTGACGGCCACACCGTCGGTCTCCGCACGCGCCGTGCGACCGATGCGATGGACATAGTCTTCCCCGTCGTTGGGGACATCGTAGTTGATCACCATTTCGATATTGTCGATATCGATACCCCGCGAAAGGATGTCGGTTGCAACGAGTATGGGTAAACGACGACTCCTGAATTCCAGCAACACATCTTCCCGCGCGGATTGCTCGAGGTCCGAATGGATCTCGTTCACATTGAACTTACCCCGCCGGAGCTCCATCGTCAGCTGTTTGACATTATGCTTCTTGGAACAGAAGATCAGCGTACTCTTCAGATTGGAGGACTTCAACAGCCATTTTACCAGCGGGATCTTCTGCGTCTCATATACCACGAAGGCCTGCTGCACGATACGCGCAGGGGGTTTGGAAATAGCGATATTCACCTCGGCCGGGTCATGAAGGATCTTCCGTGCGAGGTCCCTGATCTTCACCGGCATGGTCGCCGAGAACAACAGGTTTTGCCGTTGGTGTGGCAGGAAGGAAATGATCTTCATGATGTCGTCATAGAAACCCATGTCGAGCATACGATCCGCCTCGTCCAAAACCAGATATTGAAGACCCTGCGTCCGCACATACCCCATATTGAGATGGGCGATCATCCTGCCCGGGGTACAAATGACGACATCCGCGCCGCGCGAAAGCGCCTGCTTTTCGGTGGAGAAGGAACTGCCGTCGCCGCCGCCATATACGGCAATCGAGCTGATGGGTGTAAAATAGGACAGACCCTCGAGGTTCTGGGCGATCTGTACGGCCAGCTCCCGGGTGGGAACGATAACAAGAGCATTCACCTGGTCGTCATGACGCGAGGCGAGCAGCCTGTTTACGATGGGTAACAGGAATGCCGCGGTCTTGCCCGTACCCGTCTGGGCCGACGCAATAATGTCTTTTCCTTGTAAGATCAGGGGGATCACCTGTTCCTGAACAGGGGTGGCGTTTTCATATCCGGAAGCCTCGATACCCTCAAGTAGATTCTCGTCAAGGCCAAATTCTTTAAAAGTCAACGAATGATTAAGTTTAGTATGATTTGGGACGGCCTCAGGCCTCCCGTATGCATAAAGTTCGGTGTTTTCGGCGGAATTTGGGCAGAAAGGGCGCTTTTTTAGTAACTTCCCGGCCGAAAAACCACGGAAAATGGCTTCCGGCATCGAGAAAAGAATATGACCGCAGAACATCAACGACTCGCAGCCAACGCTGCTAAAAAGATACCTTTAGAACAGTGGGGACCGTATTTGAGCGAAAGACAGTGGGGAACGGTAAGAGAGGACTATAGCCCTTATGGCGATGCCTGGCACTATTTTCCCTACGATCACGCACATTGCAGGACCTATTTCTGGGGGGAGGACGGCCTCGGCGGCATCTCCGATTTTTTTCAGAACCTCTGTTTTGCTGTGGCGTTATGGAACGGTAAAGACCCCATCCTCAAGGAACGGCTTTTTGGTCTTGGCAATAAGGAAGGTAATCACGGAGAAGACGTGAAGGAGCTGTATTATTACCTCGACAATCTTCCCACGCATTATTACATGGAATACCTGTACAAATACCCGCAACAGGAATTCCCTTATCAGCAACTGCTGGAAGAAAACCGGAAACGAAGTCGCGAAGAACCGGAGTATGAGATCCTGGACACCGGTGTCTTCGATCAGAACGAATATTTCGATGTCCTGATCACCTACGCCAAACAAACTGCCCGGGACATCTCTATCCGCATCGATATCCATAACCGCTATGACAAGGCCGCGGAGATCACCGTCCTCCCGACTATCTGGTTCTACAACCGGTGGCAATACGATGGTCTGGAGAAAAAACCCGTCATCGCTAGCCGTGACCGGCATTCGGTGAAGGCCAACCATGGCCGGCTGGGGGCATACTATTTTTATTTCCAGCCTCCTGACGATATGCTGTTTACCGAAAACGAGACCAACCACGAAAAGGTGTCCGGCAAGCCGAACAAGACCCCCTTCGTAAAAGACGCGTTTCATGAAGCGATCATCAACGGCAACGATATAGAGGCGCTTCGGCATAAAAGATCCGGAACCAAATTCGCGCCCGTCTATCGGTATACCATCGGCGGTGGCGAGACCAGGACGCTTTACCTGCGGCTGAGCAATAGGGTCCTGGAGAATCCGTTCGGAGAAGATCCCAATGCGGTGTTCCAGGTTCGGAAAAAAGAAGCCGACGCTTTCTATCAGAGTATCCTTCCCGCCAACATCACTTCCGACATGGCCGCGGTACAGCGACAGGCGCTGGCCGGTCTGCTCTGGAGTAAACAATATTATCATTTCGATGTCGAGCGCTGGCTGACCACCAGCGACGGCATTACTCCTGTGAACCCGGGCAAACTCAATGGCCGGAATCACGATTGGAAGCATCTCAAGAACCAGGACATCGTCGCGATGCCGGATAAATGGGAATATCCCTGGTATGCCGCCTGGGACCTGGCCTTCCAAAGCATAGCGATGGCGCTGGTCGATCCGGTCTTCGCCAAGCACCAGCTGATGCTGATCATGCGGGAATGGTATATGAAACCCGACGGACAGATACCGGCGTATGAGTGGAACTTCAGCGACGTGAACCCTCCCGTCCAGGCCTGGGCTGCCATGGAGGTCTACCGCATCGAAAAAGAGCGTACCGGCAAAGGCGATATCGCCTTCCTTAAAAAGATATTTCAAAAGCTGCTGATCAATTTCACCTGGTGGATCAACCGTAAAGACGCCAACGGGAACAACATGTTCGAAGGAGGCTTTCTCGGTCTGGATAATATCGGGGTCTTCAACCGCAGTCATGCGCTGGGCGGAGACATGCAGCTCGAACAGGCCGACGGCACCAGCTGGATGGGCATGTATGCGCTCAACATGATGGACATGGCGCTCGAGATCGCCATGAAAGACGATACATTCGAAGATACCGCGACCAAATTCTTCGAGCATTTCGTGCTGATCGCGGAGGCGCTGAACGAACAGGGCATGTGGAACGACGAAGACCGGTTCTTTTATGATACCCTGTCTATCGGCGGATCGCCGGTCCAGCTTCGGATCCAGTCTATCGTCGGACTCACGACCCTGTTTGCCGTATCCATCATCGAGAAGAAGATGCTGCACAGGCTGAGTGATTTCAAAAAACGCATCACCTGGTTCGAAAGCTACCGCATCAAGAACAAACGGTACTGGCCAAACGAAGAGCACAGCGACGGGGAGCAGATCCTGCTTTCTCTCGTGCCCCAGAAGAGGCTGATCTATTTATTGGAGCGACTGCTGAACGAGGCGGAATTCCTCTCTCCCGGCGGCATCCGCGCGCTATCCAAATACCACGAGGGGAATCCCTATAACATCAATATCGGCGGCGTCGATTATCACATCAAATATGACCCGGGTGATTCTACGTCCGACTTTTTCGGCGGCAACTCCAACTGGCGCGGTCCCGTGTGGATACCGATCAATTACCTCATCATCCGGAGCATCCGTCAGTACGGCAAGTTCTATGGGGATGGCCTGATGGTGGAATACCCTGCGGGTTCCGGCACGAAGCTCACGCTTGAGGCCGTTGCCGACCATCTCACCGACCGTGTGATCAGTCTTTTCAGAAAGGACAAATCCGGCGGCAGACCCCTGCATGGAAAATACAACTGGTTCTACCAGCAGCCGGGGAATGAACGGCTGGTCCTGTTTTACGAATATTTCCATGGGGATACCAGCCACGGTCTCGGAGCCAGTCATCAAACCGGCTGGACCTCGCTGGTCGCCGAGCTGATATCCGAATTATCGGGACGTAAGATCCCCAGCCCGCCCGCGCGGGAGAAAACGGCGACAATAAGGGAATAGGAGCGCGGGAAACCCCCGAGGATTTGATCAACCGGCCCGGCGCCCTCGTCGGGAATGTCCGCTTTTTCCCCCCTAATGCAGATTGACCCGGAAGCTCAGACCGCCAATATAGAAGACGCCATACTCGCTGACCTTCATCTGATCGCCAGGTTTGCCGAGCGCCCGGAAATGACTGTATTTTCCATGGTTATTGCTGTAATAACCCAGCTTCCATTTTGAATTGATGTCCACATCGTATCCGAGCGCGGCAAAGACCCCGAGCTGTACGGCCCGGAAGTGAATGGGATACCAGAAGACCCTTGCAGCCGGCTCCACGAAAAGTCCTCTTCTCCTCAATGCCAGCGGAGCATGATATGACGCGGCCATCTGTTCGTATTCCGGGGGTAGTTGTCCATTCAGCGTGATGATATCTCCATGCAGACCTACCGAGCCACCGAGATACAGAAAGAAATGTTTCGATTTGAGCAGTGACGCGTATAATCCGGCAGAAATATTATACGAGCTCAGGTTGCTGCCGGAGTTGATGGAGGAGAGCTTGACCGTATATAGCAAACGTGAAAAAGCGGGAACGGCCGCTATCTCGAAATTGATGCTGGTAGGGATATGCGGCTCGGGAGGATAGCCATATTTTTCGAGCCATCGGTTGATATGGGGATCGTTGGCATGCGTGAAACTGATCCCGCTGTTGAAAAGCAGCGAAAAACTGGAATCCGTCCTGGATTGACCAAATGAAGAGACGGTAGCAGCCAGTAATGCCGGAAACAGGAAACCCCACAGTTTCATTCCTTAAATTTAATAAAATTCAAGGGCAATTCCGCGAATACTTCGGATCAGTCCGCCACCGGGGTAGGCTTGGGCATCGCAACACCGGCGCGGCGCTGCAGTTCGCCGATTGTCAAATTGAGCTGTCTCCCGATTTGCTTTCCATTCCGGTAGGTGACGACCTTCAACCAGGAAGCATCCTTCGGTATGGTTAGCGTACCGGTATATTTCGGATAGAAGTTATCCGGGTTGGAATTGTCGAAACTATAGTAGATATCCAACCCATTGACTTCCGTCGCCAGGTCTACGGTGATGGAATCGAAAGCCGTCAGGTCCTTCTTTGGGGTGATGATCGCATCGAACATCGAGGTCGAATATTTGACCTGTTCGACATCGAGACGGCGGAAGCCCTCTTCTACCCTTGCGGCAAAATTATCCCAGTTCTTTTTCTCTTTCGGCGACCACAGATCTTCTGCTACGGCCATGCCGCGCGGCCAGATCATGTATTGCAGATGCCGGGTATTATAGACCTGCTCGTTCCACATATTGGCCTGCCCGCCGAGGATATATTTGGGATCGACACTGTCTGGCACCGGCTCATAGGAATAGGTCGTTTTCAGCCGGAGTGTAGCATAAACGGGGGGCTCGATCGACGCGTCGCCCTGCATGTAGTCGAGATAGAAATAAGTCGTCGGGCTCATCACCACGGAATGTCCCATTTTCGCAGCGGCGATGCCGCCTTTGACTCCGCGCCAGCTCATGACAGCGGCATTGGGCGCCAGACCGCCCTCGAGGATCTCGTCCCAGCCGATGACCTTCTTGCCCTTGGACTCTACGATCTTTTCGACGCGTTTTTCGAAATAGCTCTGCACTTCTTCCATGTTCTTCAGATTTTCACGCTGCATCAGCTGTTTGACGGCATCGCTTTGTTCCCAGAAGTTCTTGGCGCATTCATCCCCGCCGACATGGATATAGGGAAAAGGGAACAGCTTTGCGATCGTCGTAAAGACCGTATCGAGAAAAGGATATACTTTCTCGTTGGCGGGGCAGAGGGTATTATCATAGATCGCCGAGAAACCGCCCTTATACCAGTTCATGATCTTTTCGCCCGAACGGACATGGTATTTATCCGCACCGGGCGTACACGATAGCTCAGGATAAGAGACGATGGCGGCAAGACTGTGACCGGGGATATCCACCTCGGGAAGGATATTGACAAAGCGGTCCTTCGCGTATTTTACGAGCTCCTTTATGTCGTCGGCCGTATAGAAACCGCCATAGTCGCGTGGTTCGTCGGGTGCCGGGTCGGGGAAGGTGCCGAAGGTGCCCACTCTTTTTGCACTCCAGGCGCCCACCTGCGTCAGACGCGGAAGCCCCTTGATCTCCACGCGCCAACCCTCGTCGTCGGTAAGATGCATGTGCAGCAGATTGAACTTATATTTCACCATTTCATCGATAAAATCCTTTACTTCCTGTTTGCTGAAGAAATGCCGCGAAACGTCGAGCATCAATCCGCGCCACCCGAAACGCGGGTAATCCGTGATGGTCACGCAGGGCGCCTCCCAGGAATCGCGGTGTACCTGCAGCCGGCTTTCGATCGCCGGAGGGAACAGCTGGAAGAGGGTTTGAACGCCATAGAATAAACCGGCCGGCTGGTTGGCCCTTATGAGAATGGATTTCGAAGTGATGTTAAGAGTATATCCTTCACTGCCGAGCGAGGCTTCGGGTTTTGTATTGAGGATGAGCCGGATGGTCGCGTTACGACTCGACTGCCTGGTCACCGTCACGTTATAGCCGGTAGGGACGCTGAGATGCATCCTGAGGTCTTCCAGGATACGGGCCAACGCTTGCTGGTCGCCGGCTTCGATCAAGACCATATGTGGTAGAATGAAATGGCCGCTATTGATGGTTTCGCTCACCGGTGCGGGGATCAGGTCGGGGAGCGGCGTCGGCACTCCGGATGATGGTTGTGAGAAAGCGGCGGGGCAGATAGATAAAGCAAGCAGTGCGAAGAAGATTCTCATGGTCGATGGAGATTGGTTTGTGCTAAAATAAGGTATTTTCGCCACCCGCGCGTATTCGCTGCGGGCCGCCCGATGCGCACTCCGGCCCGATGCCTCCTGCCTGGCGTGCCCTCACTCTACCGAGGTCTGCGAGTAGTCCGCCATCGGGCGGAGACCCACTTTCAATACGACCTTTCTCACCAGTTGCGGCTGCGACACGAATACCTCTGGCTGGTGGATATCCGACGGGAAAAAGATGATGAACTGACCGGGACCGAGCGTGATATAGTTCAGTTCGTCTTCGGCGATGGAATAGAAGGCGACGTCTCTCGCAGGGTTATAAGGGGTCGAAGCGGGCTGGTCGGTCAGGGGCGCATAGCCGAACCGCTCCGAGCCGGCGACCATGATCTGGATATCGGCATAATCGCGATGGCTCTCGGGGTCGCACCCGGACACGGGCTTTGTCGTATATTCATTGACGATAGCAAACACATTCTCTCCGTCGATGGGATATTTTCCTATATCCATGCCCGTGAAATCGGTGTTCAGGGCATACCGGATCGCTTTCGCGAAATTGGGGCTGATGATCGAATACCAATGCAGCTGATTGGAGGTGGATGTGATCATGTTGCAGTTTGAGGGGAAGTTAGCCCTTTTCGATCATTTTTTATGGATGCGGGTCCTGTGATGGCCGCGATTTCCGGGGGCGAAAAAATACGCTTATATTTACCGCATAATTTGCGGCGAATGTCCGTATATGTTGATAAACAGAAGGGTAAACCCGATTTTTCCTGGGATGCCGGTCGCCTGCTGCGGTCTGCCGCGGAGTCGCGTTATCGGCAGGGTCGTCTGTCGGGTCGGATGTCGGCGATGGCCGCCTCTCTACGCGATGAAGCCTTTATCGGAGCGCTTACGCTGGAAGCCGTCCGATCGGCGGAGCTCGAAGGTGAGACGCTCCCTCCCGGCCAGGTGCGCTCCACGTTTGCCGCCCGGCTGGGATTGGTGTCCGGCGTGCCGGCGCCCGCCGGCATCGACGCAGTTTCGGCCGCCGGTATGATCCTCGATGTTCATTTGCACTATGATCAGCCCCTCACCGAAAAGCGACTAACGGAGTGGCATAGGTCCATTATGCCGGCGGTTGGCCGGCGTTCGACGGGTCTCGTCCACTACCAGGCTCCCGCACCACATGCCGGGCCCGCGAAGCTCAGGGCCTTCCTGCATTGGTTCAATGCCGATGGCGACATCGATCCTGTAATAAAGGCGGGTGTTGCGCACTGGTGGTTCATGACCGTGCGGCCTTTCGACGGGAGTAACGGGCGTATCGCCCGGGCGATCACGGATCTGCAGCTGGCCCGCGCCGAAGAGGGCGGATATCGTTATTATAGTTTGTCGGAGGCCATTGTCCGCGAGCGGGATGTCTATGCCCGATTTTTCAGGAATGCTCCCGATGCGCGCACCGCCGCCGCGTCCGATATTACCCCGTTCCTGGAATGGTTCCTGCATTGTCTTGGGCAGGCCTTAACATCCGACCATCTCGCCGCCATTTTAAGAAAAGCGAGCTTCTGGGAAGGTCACGCCGCTTTTGAATTCAACGAACGTCAGCGACTGATCATTGGCCGTCTTCTCGACGATGCCGAAACCCGCCTCACCTCTTCCCGCTGGGCGCGCCTGACCGACACCTCTTCCGATACTGCTGTCCGCGATATCAATGATCTCGTTGCGAAAGGTGTGTTGGTCAAGGAGTCTGCCGGAGGAAGGAGTACGAGCTATGTATTGGCTCAGGGATGAGACACGGGGTTGCGTTTCATTACTGCCGCGGCAATGAGGCCGCGGGTGCAGCGGGCAGCATTCGGTAAGGAGATCATTCCCTGCGCATATTTTCGATCATTCTGACTGCTTCCCGATTGACCCAGCCTGTTTCCGGAAAATTGACCGCCCACTCCAGCGGAGTGACATTCCGTGCAATATGCCAACCCGGCTCTTCGCGCCAATCCAGATACTTTCTCAGATCCACCCTCAAATGAATATCCGCCCCAGACTCCAATAGCCGTCGGACCATGTAGGAATCCCGTTGTCTGCCGGCTCCATAGGCCTGACACACCAGTGCATTATACAGCGGTGTGTGGCGGCCAAAACCTTCATTATCTATGGTTGCAACGGCATTTACATCTGCACCATGCTCCAGCAGCCAATCGAAGATGTCGCGTTCGTCGAAATCGATCGACAGGTGTAGCAGTGTGGTTCCGTCGATGGGAGTGCCATGCAGACCCGATCGGGAGTCATCTGCACACCCCAGCGAAGGCGGATAGATCTCGCGATAGGCCCAGCGCCGGTGGATCACCTGCGGATCACGCTGCAGATGACTGGTGAGCCGGTCCAGATCACCACAGTGAAAGGCCATGATCGGCGTATCCGCCCATTGATAGCCTCTGTCCCGGAATAGTCGTAAGATAGCATGTTTACCAGCGGGATTGCGACTGTATGTTTCCAGGATCATGGCAAGCGGGGCCAGGGAATCACCTTTTGCATCCGTCAACGGAACCCCGGCCTCAACCAGGAACGCGAAACCGCGTTCATTGAGCGTTTCACATGATCCCGTGATGATCCCCGGCGTGAATTGCGCGCCCTGCTCATGCAGCCATCGGGCAATTTCGATATCGCCATGGAGCAAGGCACGATCAAATGCGTGCTGGAAGTCTTTTGCGCCCAGCGCCGCGATGGTCTTTACCATATCGAGCCGACCCAGATTGGCGGCGTGACTCATAGGCGGACCCCAGTTGCCGCTGACCACCGGCACATCCAATAAATTTGGATAAGCCGTCAGCAATTGCGTAACAGCCGCGGCATCATTGGCGCGGATGGCTTTGTCGATCAGCTGTGCAGCTGTATTTCCTGTAATGCGTTTCCTGAGCTGTGTCCAGGAAGAGAACCCGTATTCCCGCGCAATGACTAATTGCGCATCACTCAATTTCAGGCGGATGGAAATGGTGTCGTCTTCTGTGGATTGAAAATGCGGATGCCGACGCCGGATGCGGTCGAGCGCATCGGTTACTCTTGCCCTGACCTGTGAGAGCAGTTCGCGGGCTTGTTTCTTGGGAACATCGAGATGCGGATGAGCGGGAAAATCCCGCGAGACGGTAGACATAACTTTCCTTCTTTTTAAAATGCCGTGTCCGCACAGAGGCAAGAAGTTAAGTTGATTATGTGTTTATCGAAAACCACACCGGTGGGCTGTGCCCATTTCCGCGGACGGGATACTTCCGGAAAGCAGGATAAAGGTAGGAAAATTTAGCACCCGAAAGGAAATTTCTCCAAGAACATGACCTGGTGTTTCAGAGGTGTGCGTTCCAACCCGGGATACAGACTGATTCTTTTTTCTATCCGCTGCAAATATGCTTACTTTATTCAGCCGATTTAAGTGTGTTCCATTTTCGAACATACTGCAAATAATAACCTTATGCTATGGATCTTGAGAAATACGCAATATTTAAAGGGGTTGATGATTTTTATTATGAATTTTATAGCGTAGGACCAAATGGCAGAATCAAGAAAATTGTAACATTTACTGCCCTGACGGACTACGAAGACGAATACTATAATCTTTATTTAGGCGATTGGCTAGAGGCGGAAAGTCGAGCCAGCGATAATTCGGTCAGTAATAATGGTGATCGTGATAAAGTGTTGGCTACTGTAGCATCCATTATTGTTCATTTTACCGCATTAATGCCTAAAGCTGTTATTTTCGCGCAGGGCAGCACTCCTTCCCGAACGAGGTTGTATCAAATTGGAATAAAATCACACTGGCAAGAAATCAATGAAGACTTTGATGTACATGGCTTTAGACAAGCTAAGTGGGAAAGGTTTCAAAAGAGCCGGAATTATGAGGCTTTCTTGCTACGCCGCAAATAAATTCGTAAATTTGAATCGATAATCTTAGTGAAAATGGGAAACATTAATGCTAATAAGAAGTTGAACATAGAAGTTGTTATCGACAAGAGTATTCAAGATCATGGTAATGATCCGGCTATACATCAGAAAGCGAAGAAAGCGGTTACTTTCCTGAAGAAGCATGGAGTGCCGAAATCGTTATCCAAGAAGAAATGAAGCACTCTTTTATAAAATGTAATTCGAAAGCCGAAATATAGATTTCGGCTTTTTATTTG
>DASYSV010000507.1:0-24471 GCA_036010185.1 Puia sp. | reverse complement strand
ACGGGAAGGGAAGGCTGGTATGTAAGAGTAGCTGGCCTCCCGTTTTTTCGAATCCTGTAATTTCGATGTTGTTGAGTACTGTGACGCCCATGGATTGGACCAGGCAGAGCAAGGCCTGGCATAGTCGTCCGGAGTGCAATTGGGCTTCGGAAGGATTGCCGATGAGCAGCTGCGTTCCCGAGAAGCCGAAACGGGAGATCAGGTCGTTCTGCAACCGGAAGGTCTTCTGTTGTCCGGTGACCTTTTTCAGGAGGTGGTTGAGGAGATCGATCTGCGAGCGGATCTCGTCTGCATCGCCTTCTGCAATGAGCTCGTAGCCGCCGTACTTTTCCCATCCGATGGCTTTTCCGCCTAAAGTCTTTTTGATCTTTTTGAGGCCTTTATAACGCATTTCCACCAGTTGGAGCATTCGGTCCTCGCCTGAGGATCGGAGGTCTTTTATTAACTCCGTAAGACTGCCGAAGCAGGCGAAGCCGGCGTTTCGGGTACTGGCGCCCGTGGGGATAATGCCGCGTTCGAGGATGGTGATGGTGAGGGAAGGGGCGCGTTTTTTCAGGTAGTAGGCGCTCCACAGGCCAACCAGGCCGCTGCCGGCGATGATGACATCGGCGGGGGCGAAAAAACTTTCTTTTTCCCAGACGGATAGCGACGGCATAAATAAGGATTGGCACCTAAAATAAGAAAAATTTATCAGGTCGCGGGAAGGATGACGGGGTTGAAATGGTGGTAGGCGATGGTGACGTGTTGTCCGATGTGCATATTGGCGCCGGATGGAGTGACGATTTTGATCGTGGAGCCGGCGGAAAGAACGTGGATGATGGAGGTGTCGCCGGCGTTTGTGATGTCAATGATCTCTCCGTTGAGCCGGATATCGCCGATGATCCTATCTTTCGGGAAGAGGGTTTCGGGGATGCCGCGGTCGAGGATCCTGCCTCCTTCGAGGATGATGGCTTCATCGGAAAGGCTGATGATCTCGGGAAGGTAGTGACTGACGAGGATGGTAGTGAGTTTGTAATGGCGGTGGGCTATTCCGATATAGTTCTGGAGTCGTGAGCGCATCTCGTCGTCGAGTGCCGACAGCGGCTCGTCGAGAAGCAGGAGTCTCGGGCGTCGTGCGATCGCGCGGGCGATGGCGATGCGTTGTTGTTGTCCTCCGGAGAGAAGGGCGGGGCGGCGGTGTTGCAGTTCTTCCAGCTCCATGAGCGTGAGGAGCTCATCGATGATGGATCGGTCGGCGTGTTTGGGAAGGGCGAATTCCAGCTGACCGCGGACTGTGAGATGGGGAAAGAGAGCGAAGTCCTGGAATACGAAGCCGATGGAGCGGTGGCGGGTGGGAAGGCTTGTGTAGCGACCGGGGCCGGGTGGACGATTGGAGCCGTGGGGATCGTTGGGGTTGTTGGGATGGTTGGGGCTGTTGGGATGGTTGAGGTTGCTGGGAACGTTGAGGTTGCTGGGAACGTTGGGATTGTTGGGATGGTTGAGCCAGATCTCTCCATCCAATTCGATATGACCGGAAGCCGTCTCTGTCAGGCCTGCGAGGATGCGGAGAAGGGTGGTCTTACCGGAGCCGGAGGATCCGTAAACGGCCAACAGGCGGCCTTGTGGCAGATCGAAGCTGACATCGAACAGTTGGGGACCCTGTGCGGTATGGAGCATTTTTGTCGCCCGGAAAATAAGGTTGGCGGGAGGCGAGCTCATAGGACGGCTTTGGATTGACGGTGGTTGATGGCGTACACCACGAGGAGGATACTGAAGGAGAAGAGCAGCAATACGATCGCATAGTGATTGGCCAGCGGGTAATTCAGCGATTGTACCTCGTCGTAGATGGCTACTGAAGCGACCCTGGTGCGACCGGGGATGGCGCCGCCGATCATCATGACCACGCCGAACTCGCCGATGGTATGGGCGAAAGAGAGGATGGCGCCGGTGACCAGTGAAGGACGCATATTAGGGAGGAGTATCCGCCGGAGAGTGGTCCAGTCGGATTTGCCGAGGGTTCGGGAAGCCTCGCGGAGGTGCGGCGGAAGATTTTTGAATCCGGCGAGCAGGGGATTGACCATGAAGGGAAGGCTATAGATGAGCGAGGCAACAACGAGTCCGCGGAAGGTAAAGACGAGACGGAGATCGAGATAGTGGTCCAGGAAGTGGCCGAATGAGCCGGCGGGGCTGAAGGCCAGCAGCAGGTAAAAGCCGAGAACGGTAGGCGGCAATACCATTGGCAGGCTGATGCACGCCTCAGCGAAAATGGACCAGCGGCGCCGGCTATACGCAATCCGGTAGCTGAGCGGGATGCCCAGTACGAAGAGGATGGCGGTCGTAACGAGGGCGAGCCGGAGGCTGAGCCAGATGGGTAACCAGTCGATCATTGAATTTGCCTATTTATGAGGAAGGTTGGGTGAACCCAAAATTGTGCAAGACGTCTTTGGCTGTATGGGAATTGCAGAAGCGGGCGAATTTTTCGGCGCCGGCGTTGCCTTTCGAATGTGGGAGCAGGACGAATCCCTGCAGCAGGGGTTGATGGGCTTTTGCGGGGATGAGCCAGAATTTGCCGCCTGTCTGGCGCATTGACGGGGATACCGCCAGTGAGAGCGCGATGATTCCGACCTCCGCCGCGCCGCTTTGTGCATATTGGGCTGTCTGGGCGATATTCTCACCAAAGATGAGCTTGTCTTTCACTTTGTCATAGAGGTTATAGTGATGAAGGCTTTCTTCCGCCCGTTTGCCATAGGGAGCATGGGCGGGGTTGGCAATGGCTATTTTGGTGACGGATTTGTCGAGCAGGGTATTCATTTGTTTTTTGTTGGGATCGAGGGTTTTGCTCCAGAGGACGAGTTGGCCGGTCCCATAAATATAGATATCGGAGAGGGTGAGGTTTTTTTCTTTCAGCTGGCGGGGGTAATCGACATCGGCGGAAAAGAAGAGATCGAAGGGGGCGTCGTTCTGTATCTGTTGGAAGAAATTACCTGAGGAGCCATAGGTAGGCTTGACCGTGATGTCGGGGTTTTCGAGGGAGAAGGCGGCCACCAGCGAATCCATCGCAAATCGCAGATCGGCGGCTGCGGCAACGAGGACCTCGGTGGAAGATTGGCAGGTTTCCGCCGGCGCGGATGCCGGGAGCGGTTTGTAGGCCGTCACAAAGGTAGTAGCGGCGCATATTGCCGGAAGAACCCAGCGGACATGGTACATAGATGGTGAAAATTATACCTAAATTTAGGACCTTCGCTTCTAATATGAGCAAACTGTTTACCCCCTTACAGATCCGGGACATTATTCTCGGAAATCGAATTGTCGTCAGCCCTATGTGTCAATATTCGTCGCATGACGGCAAGGCCGAAGACTGGCATCTTGTCCATCTGGGTAGTCGTGCGGTGGGTGGTGCGGGGCTGGTATTTACGGAAGCGACGGCCGTCTCGGCGGAAGGGAGGATATCTCCCTTCGATCTCGGCATCTGGAAAGACGAGCATATCGAAGGGTTACGCCGGATCGTCAAGTTCGTCCGGTCACAAGGGAGTGAGATCGGTATACAGCTGGCGCATGCGGGCAGGAAGGCCAGCACAAAGGAGCCCTGGAATGGCGGCGGGTTGGTAAAGGAAAGTGAAGGGGGCTGGCGTGTGCTGGGGCCGAGTGCGGTGGCGTACAGTGAGCGTTATGGATTGCCGGTCGAGATGACTGTTGCGGATATACGCAGGGTAGTGGATGAATTCGGGGCGGCGGCGCGCCGGGCCATGCTGGCGGGTTTCAAGGTGATCGAGCTGCATGCGGCGCACGGTTACCTGTTGCATCAATTCCTGTCTCCGCTGAGCAATCGGCGTTCGGATGAATATGGGGGTGTGTTCGGGAACAGGGTTCGGCTGGTCATGGAGGTGGTAGATGCGGTGCGGGGGGTGTGGCCGGTGGTTTATCCCTTGTTCGTAAGGATCTCCGCCACGGATTGGGCGGACGGTGGATGGTCGCCGGAGGATGCGGTCCGGTTGGCGGCGTTGTTAAAAGACCGGGGGGTAGATGTCATCGACTGTTCATCCGGCGGGCTGGTGCCGTATCAGCAAATACCCGCAGGGCCCGGTTACCAGGTTGAATTCTCCCGGCAGATCCGTGCCGCTACGGGTATTCTTACCGCAGCCGTCGGAATGATCACGGGTACGATGCAGGCAGAGACCGTGCTGGTGACGGGTCAGGCCGATCTTGTGGTGATGGCGCGGCAGATCCTTCGTGATCCTTATTTCCCGCTGCATGCGGCTAATGAGTTAGGATATGCGGATATCCATTGGCCATTGCAGTATGAGCGGGCCCGGCCGAAATGATCCGGCCGGATGCCCTGATGAACGCCGGAGGATGCCCGGATGACCGCCGGAGGATGCTGATTCCAGCTGATCGCTGAGTTGGGCCGGTGACACTGCGCGCGTTTAAAATAATCTTTCGTTGGGTGGCCGGATGCCCTGCAGACGGATATAGATGGTCGTTTGGCCGCGATGATGGGTCTGGTGTTCGAAGGCTTTCAGGAGCCAGGCGAAGCGGGAGACCTTTCGGGGATCCTGTCCAAGCATTTCGCCATATTTGTTCGGGTCGAGTTTCTGAATGCTTTCGATCGCGAAATCATAGCTGCGGGTGACGTACCAGACCACGGAATCTTTGTTCTGGGCCGTAGGGCTTTTTTCGAGGTTACGGGGGAAATCCGTCTTTTCGCCGGTGGCTTGTGAGATAAGGCCCACATTGCCGCTGGCCAGGTGCAACATTTGCTGCGCAAAGCTGCGAATGCTGTCTACCGCCTTAAAGGAATATTTGTCGGGAGGCATCGTGTTGAGGTAATCCAGGGTGTAGGATTTTGCCCGCTCCCAATCTTTTACGAATTGGGTTTTGATCTCATCGCCCGTGATGGGCTGGGCGATGGCCCGGAAACTGAGGCCGGTCACCAGGAGGGTGATGGCCACCAAGATGGATTTTTTGGAAAGGTTGTGCTGCATGAAAGTTTGGTTTTAGTGGATAAAGATAGCGGTTGCGAACTTTTATAACTGTGTTTTGTTTTATGAGATGTTTAAATTACCAGGATGAAACTTACATTTTACGGACACGCCACCTTTTCTGTTACGGTCAAGGGGAAGACCCTGTTATTCGACCCCTTCTTCAACGGCAATCCTGCTCTCAAAAACATTGATATTGATAAAGTTAAAGCTGATTACCTATTCCTGACGCATGGGCATGGGGATCACACCGCCGATGCTGTGAGTGTGGCGAAAAGGACGGGTGCGACTTGTGTGGCCGCGGCCGAGATTGCGGGGTGGCTGGGCAAGCAGGGTTTGGAAAAGGTGCACCCGATAAACCATGGCGGACCGGTCCCATTCGAATTCGGAAAGGTACGCGCGGTCAATGCCATCCATTCTTCTTCCTTCAGTGACGGCAGCTATGCCGGAAATCCATTGGGATTTGTTTTCAATACGACAGAGGGTGATTTTTATATCGCCGGTGATACGGCGCTGACGATGGATATGCAATTGATCCCGTTGTGGGCGAAACTGCAATTCGCGGTTATGCCCATCGGGGGCAACTATACGATGGATGTAGCCGACGCCATTCATGCGGCGGATTTCGTCAAGTGTGCTACCGTCGTGGGGGTACATTATAATACATGGCCGATCATTGCTATCGATGCGGAGAAGGCCAAAGCAGACTTTGCGGCGGCGGGGAAGAAGCTGCTGCTGCCCGCATCGGGCGAGACCATCGAAGTATAAGCGGGGAGCGGTGTATTTGCCGGGAGGGCGGCCGATGGCGGTTGGTCGTGGCCGTTACAGGAAGGGGTTATTTGAAATAGCCCAGTGGGATGGTGCGCCAGAGATCGTGGGAAAGATGGCCGATGAGAAGTTCGTAGACGAGGTAGACGGGCCAGATGATCCAGTGGATGAGCAGGAGGATCCAGTTGTGGTTGTAGTGCCAACTGATCATCAGGGTGTAGAGACCCAGGATGAAATAGATGATGCTGGAATTTCGGCTGTCCATGGAGCTAATATAAACAAAAAAGAGGCCAGAGGCCTCTTTTTTAGGTATGAAGGTTATGTTATAAGTGTATGGCTTCCCCGTAGGCCGCCTCGACGGCGTCTTTGACTGCCTCGCTGATGGTAGGATGCGGGTGGACGGCGTCGAGGACCTCGTGGTAGGTCGTTTCGAGTTTGCGGCCGAGCACTGTTTCGGTGATGATCTCCGTTACATTATAGCCGATGGCATGAGTGCCAAGCCATTCGCCGTATTTAGCGTCGAAGACGACTTTCACGAAGCCTTCATTATGGCCGACACCTGTGGCTTTGCCGGACGCGGTAAGCGGGAATTTGCCGACTTTGACCTCATAGCCGGCGTCGCGGGCCTGCTTTTCGGTGAGGCCTACGGAGGCGATCTCCGGTGTGCAATATGTGCAGCCGGGGATATTGTTATAGTCCAGCGTTTCCGGCTGATGGGCATATTTCTTCTCCTTCCAGGCAATGTTTTCCACACAGATGATCCCTTCTTTGGAAGAGACGTGTGCGAGGGCCTGACCGGGGACGCAGTCGCCGACGGAGTAGATGCCCGGTACGCTGGTCTGATAGTATTTATCGACGACTATTTTGCCTTTTTCTGTCTTGATGCCCATCGTTTCCAGACCGATGTTCTCGATATTGGCGGCGATGCCGACGGCACTGAGGACGATATCGGCTTCGAGGGTGACCTCGCCGGTGGGGGTTTTGACCTTTGCTTTGACACCGTTGCCACCGGTGTCGAGGCTGGTGACCTCGCTGCTGGTCAGGACTTCGATGCCATATTTCTTGTATGTTTTTTCGAGCTCTTTGGAAATCTCTTCGTCTTCGACCGGTACGATGCGGGGGAGGAACTCGACGATGGTGACCTTTGTGCCCATGCTGTAATAGAAATAGGCGAATTCAACGCCGATGGCGCCGCTGCCTACGACGATGATGCTTTTGGGCTGTGCGGGCAGGGTCATGGCCTCGCGGTAGCCGATCACCTTTTTGCCATCCTGTTTGAGATTGGGCAGCTCGCGGCTTCGCGCGCCGGTGGCGACGATGATATGTTTGCCTTCGACGATCTGGGTCTTGCCGTCGGCGCCGGTGACTTCTATCTGTCCTTTGGCTTTCAGCTTACCATAACCGGTGACGACGTCGATCTTATTCTTACGCATGAGAAATTGGACGCCCTTGCTCATTTTATCCGCTACGCCGCGGCTGCGTTTGATGACGGCCGGAAAATCGGCGGTGCCGGTGGCATCGATACCGAATTCCTTTGCATGGAGGATGTCCTGATAGACCTGCGCGCTTTTCAGAAGGGCCTTAGTGGGGATACAACCCCAGTTGAGGCAAACGCCGCCGAGATTTTCTTTTTCAATAATTGCTACCTTAAAGCCAAGCTGTGAGGCGCGGATCGCGGCCGGGTAACCGCCGGTACCGCTGCCGAGGACGACTACATCGTAAGGCATATGGATTCCTTGATTTTGATCCGCGAAGGTACTCTACAATAGGGAAATGACAAAATGAGCTATCTTCACGCGCATGAAATCAACGAAGTTAGATATACTGGCTATCGCCGTTCACCCGGATGACGTAGAGCTGGGATGTGCCGGCACGCTCCTCATGGAAAAACGCAATGGCAAGAAGACCGGCGTCATCGACCTTACACGAGGAGAGCTGGGTACCAGGGGCACGGCGGAGCTGCGTGGACAAGAGGCGGCCCGTTCGGCTGCAATCCTTCAGCTGGATGTTCGGGAGAACCTGGGCATGGCGGATGGGTTTTTTCGCAATGACGAAGAGCATCAACGGCTGCTCATCCGCGCGATACGTAAATACCGGCCCGAGATCGTACTTGCCAATGCGCTCGAGGACAGGCATCCCGATCATGGGCGGGCGGGTCATCTGATCGTCGAATCGTGTTTTTACAGCGGTCTCCGGAAAGTGGAGACCACCGGTGAGGCAGGGCGGCCGCAGGAGCACTGGCGCCCCAAGTATGTGTTCCATTATATCCAGGACCGGTATAGGGATCCGGATTTTGTGTTCGACATTACTCCGGTGTTCGACACGAAAGTGCAATCCATCGAGGCTTATAGCTCGCAATTCTTTTCCACTACCTATGGTGAAAACGAGCCCCAAACCTATATCTCAAGTCCGGAATTCCTGCAATCGCTGATCGGGCGTCACCAGCAGTTCGGGAAAATGATCGGAGTGGCCTATGCCGAGGGGTTTACGACGCAAAAAATGATCGGTATAAGGGATTTTGGCGCATTGGTACAGATAGATACCTAATGGCCATGATTTCCAGCAACAAAAGCGCAGATTTACCGTTGAATGTGCAGGTGTGGGAATATTGTGCAGGTCTTAACACGAAATACCCTGTTAAAAGTCTAATTTTGCAGAATTATTAAAGCTTCAATCGTATCGTCATGTCATTGCCCAAATTTTCGACGGCAACTCAATCTTTCCACGGTGAGTTAAAACGGAGGATCAGCAGTTATTTCGAGGAAGTGGGTAAGGCCCAGACGGGTAATTATGACCTCTTTCTGAAGGCTGTTATCCTGATGGCCGCTTTCATTTTTATCTATATCCACCTGGTGTTCTTTACGCCGAACGCTTTCTGGGCCATCGTGGAAAGTGTTTTACTGGGGGGCGTCGTGGCCGCCATCGGCTTCAATGTCATGCACGACGGGGCGCATGGCAGTTTTTCCAAATACAAATGGGTCAATCATGTGGCGGCGTTTTCGCTGAATATCCTCGGCGGGAACAGCTTCATGTGGAATATGAAACACAATGTCGTCCATCATGCCTATACGAATGTGGAGGGCATCGATGACGATATCGACATCCAGCCCTGGATGCGGATGAGCGAGCATCAGAAAAGATATCGCCTCCATCGTTATCAGCACCTGTATTTCTGGGCTTTATACTGTGTCCTTTACATCTTCTGGATCTTCGTACTGGACTATAACAAGTATTTCAAAAGCAAGATCGGCGCCGTGCCATTGAAGAAAATGAAGCTGAGCGATCACTTCGTTTTCTGGGGTTTCAAGCTGTTTCATGCTTTCCTGTTCATCGGGTTGCCGATATACCGGCTTGGGTGGTTCGACTGGATGGTCAGCTTCATCATATTTACCATGGTCGCCGGTTTTGTGCTGAGCATGGTCTTTCAGCTGGCGCATACCGTGGAGCATACCGCCTTCCCCGTGGCCGATGAGACCACCGGTAAAATGGAGGATGAGTGGGCCATACACCAGATCAAAACGACGGCCAATTTCGCTACCGGCAATCCGCTGGTATCATGGCTGGTCGGAGGGTTGAACTTCCAGATCGAGCATCATCTTTTCCCCAAGATATCGCATGTCCATTATCCCGCTATCAGCAAGATCATCCGGCAGGCCTGCAAGGAATATGGGTTGGTCTATATCGAATACCCGCGGGTGCGGTATGCCGTCGCTTCGCATGTCGCCTTTCTGAGGCAGATGGGGCGGAAGTAGTCTACGCGGCGGTTGCGTGAATGGGGCGGACGCTGAGCGGGCCGGGGCGCCGGAAGGAAGGCGCGAATGGGGCGGCACTCCGGAATCCCTTAAAATACTGTAATTTTGCCGGCCATGAGCAAAGTAAAAATTGGCCTGGTGCAGATGAGTTGTACTGCCGATAAGGCGTCCAATCTGCAGAAGGCTATGGCAAGGGTCAGGGAAGCGGCCGGCAAGGGAGCGCAGATCGTTTGTCTCCAGGAGCTGTTCACTTCTCTTTATTTTTGTGATGTGGAAGATTATGGGAATTTCGGGCTTGCCGAGCCGATCCCTGGTCCTTCCACCGAAGTCCTGGGCCGGCTGGCCGGGGAGCTGGGGGTCGTCATCGTTGCCTCCTTATTCGAAAAACGTACCCAGGGCATTTATCACAATACCACTGCCGTGCTGGATGCCGACGGCAGCTATCTGGGAAAATACCGGAAAATGCATATTCCGGACGATCCGGCTTATTACGAGAAATTTTATTTTACGCCCGGTGATCTCGGGTATAAGGTTTTTAAGACGAAGTTCTCCACTATCGGGGTATTGATCTGCTGGGACCAATGGTATCCGGAAGCGGCGAGGATCACGGCGTTGATGGGTGCGGAGGTCTTATTCTATCCCACGGCTATCGGTTGGGCCACCAGCCAGGACGAAGCGACGAATACCGAGCAATACAATGCCTGGCAAACCATTCAGCGGAGCCATGCCGTTGCAAATGGCGTTCATGTGGTGAGCGTCAACCGGGTGGGTCCCGAGCAGGAAGGTGCGATGAAATTCTGGGGTGGAAGCTTCGTAGCCAATCCGTTCGGAAGTCTTCTTTACCAGGCTTCGCATGACAGGGAGGAGACCGAGGTGATCGAGATCGATACTGCGGCAACGGACCGGTATCGCACGCACTGGCCTTTTCTGCGGGATCGGCGGATAGACTCCTATCAAACCATTACCAAACGTTATATCGATGAGGATTGAGCCCACTCCGGGCGCGGCAGGTTATTATTTTCCGGCAGAATTTGCCCCTCATAGCGCAACCTGGCTTAGCTGGCCGCATAAGGAAGCCAGCTGGCCCGGCAAGATCTCGTCGATCTATCCCTTCTATGGTCAATTTGTATTGGAACTTACCAAAGGGGAGGAGGTATGTATCAATGTGGCCGATGAGGCCATGCAGGCTTTTGCCACCCGTTATCTGATGGAGGCAGGGGTCGATATGGAGCGTGTGAGGTTCTTTTTTCATCCTACCAATGACGCATGGTGCAGGGATCACGGACCTGCTTTTCTCATAAACCCGAGGGCGCCGGAGCGAAAGGTTATCGTGGACTGGGGATACAATGCCTGGGGTAGCAAATATCCTCCATACGACCTCGATGATGTGATCCCTTCGTTGGTGGGGAAGGCGTTGGGTTTACCCGTCTTTCACCCGGGTATCATCATGGAGGGCGGCTCGGTGGATTTCAACGGGGAAGGGACGCTGATCACTTCGACGTGCTGTCTGCTCAATCCCAACCGGAATCCAGGTTTGGACCGGCACCGGATAGAAGGTTATTTGCGCGATTATTATGGAGTGGAGCAGATACTGTGGGTGGGCGAAGGGATCGTGGGGGATGACACGGACGGGCATATCGACGACACGGTAAGGTTCGTGAACGGGGACACGGTAGTTACGGTGATCGAGGAGGATAAACGGGATGAGAATTATCAGCTGTTGATAGATAATCTGGCGGAATTGTCGGCAATGCGTCTGCTGAATGGCAAGCAGCTGAATATCGTCGAGCTGCCGATGCCTAAGGCTGTCGTTTATGAGGATCAGCGGCTTCCGGCGTCCTATGCCAATTTCTATATTGCCAATGAAGCCGTGATCGTTCCGACTTATCGCTGCGACCGTGATGAGAAGGCGTTACTTATCCTGCAGGATTGTTTTCCTACCCGGAGGGTGGTGGGGATTGATTCGACGGATATTATATGGGGGCTGGGTAGTTTTCATTGTTTGAGCCAGCAGGAGCCTGCGGTTTTTCCGCTATGAAGAACAGTTCGGTCCCCGCGCGGGGCGGGATGGAATTATAGCAGGGCGCGAGCGTCCTGAGGTTGAAATATCGGGTGAACAGACGCTCGTATTCGTCGCGATGTCCGCCGAAAGGCGGCCCTCCCGGATTCCCGAGTGAAGCGAAGGGAACGAACGAGGAGGAGCGAGGGACGACGCTCCGACGAAGTTCGCGATCGAAGAGCAAACCGGCGATCTTCCCGCCGGGTTTTAGCAGGCGATGGGCCTGTTCGATGTAGTCGGGTCGTCTTGCCGGGTCGATGGCGCAGAGCTGGTCAAAATAAGCCTGCAGGGGCGGTGAGACCTTTCCCATGTCCCAACCAGTGTGCCCCTGCAGGCAACGCTCGTCCCTATATCCGGAGGTTTTATCAGGCATTGATCGCGACGATGGGTACGTGGCTGTGATAGGCCAGCTGTTTAGTGCTGCTCGTCTTGAACATATTCGAGAGGAATGAATGTTTTCTCGGGAAGGTCAGTATCAGATCGATGTGATAGTCGGCGACGAACTGGTTGGCGGCCTCCACGAAATCGAACAAACGGATGAAATAGAATTCGGGGTTGTAAGCCTTCAGCTGTTGTTCGAGTTTGGTCCTCTCCCCTTTGTATTCTTCGGTAACCTGGACATAGTGTTCGTGGTCGACGTTGACGATGAACAGCTTGGGCTTGAAGAGGTCGAGCACCGCCTTGACCGACGGGATGGGGATGGTATTCTCGATATCCTTGAAGTCGGTGAGCAGGAGGACGTTTTTGGCAGATTGGGAATGTGTATCCGGGGGCACGATGATCACCGGCGCTATCGCCCTTCTGACGATGTTGAGCGCGTTGCTTCCCATGAGCACCTGTTCCATTCTCGTTGCCCCGGTAAGGCCCATGACAATGAGCTGGATATCGTGCGCTTTGACATACGCTTCAAGGGTATCCAGGAAACGGTGGGATTCTTCCGCCACGCAGGAAATGCCGGCACTCGTGATGCCCGAGAGTTCCGTTTTTACGCTGTTCAGCGCCATCTCGACGATCGCTTTCCTGCTGGCATCCTCTTCTCCTTCCGTGCCCAGCGGGCTGCTGTCCGTACCGTACTCTATGGAGTCAAAAACATTGTACAGGATAAGATGCGCGTCCTGTACCAGGGTGGAGATATGCGCGGCGTAACGGGCGGCATTTTTGGACGTTTCCGAGAAGTCGATGGGGACAATAAAATTATTCATATACGTAGCTAGTTTGGGCTAAATATACGATGAAATTGTTATTAACGAGTTTTCAACAGGTGGCGGCGAGGGGGAACGAATTTCGGGAAGATTTAGGTATTTTACTGTACGTTTGCCGGCTCCCCCGCGGATGATGTTGGGATATGGAAGAAGATAGTTGCGGGAAGTGCGGCGGGAGAGGGAATGAGAAATTCAAAATATAAGTACTGTGCGATTAAAGAGCCTCGAAATTAAAGGATTCAAGAGTTTTGCCGATAAGACACATATCAGCTTCGACGAAGGCATAACGGGCATCATCGGCCCGAATGGTTGTGGTAAGAGTAATATCATCGATAGTATCAGGTGGGTGATCGGCGAGCAGAAGATCAGTCATCTTCGGTCGGAGAACCTGGAGAGCCTGGTATTCAACGGAAGCAAGACGCGCAGCGCATCCGGTCTTGCCGAGGTGAGCCTGACCTTCGAAAATACCAAGAACCTGCTTCCCACGGAATTCAGCACGGTGACGGTCACCCGTAAATTTTATAAGAGCGGAGAAAGCGAGTATCGATTGAATGACGTTTCCTGCCGGCTAAAGGATATCCAGAATCTCTTCATGGATACGGGGATCAGCACCGACAGTTATGCTATTATCGAGCTGGGCATGGTCGACGACATTATCAAAGATAAAGATAACAGCCGGCGAAGGATGCTCGAGCAGGCCGCGGGGGTCACCATCTATAAAACGCGGAAAAAAGAGGCCAGGCAGAAGCTGGACGCGACAGAGCAGGACCTGTCCCGGATCGAAGACCTGTTATTCGAGATCAATAATCAGCTGAAGAGTCTCGAGAGTCAGGCGAAAAAGGCGGAGAAGTATTATGAGATCAAAAAAGAATACCGCGAGCTGAGCATCGAGCTGGCGAAGGCTGCATTGGAAGGTTTCAACCTGACCTATCGCGAGCTGAATGAGCAGTCCGATACCGAGACGGACCGGAAGATCCGTTTGGAGGCCGTGATCGCCACGGAGGAAGCGGGATTGGAGCAGGAAAGAGTGGGGTTCATCGAAAAGGAACGGGCGTTGCAATCCATGCAACATGAATTCAATGATCTGCTGCAGCGGTTGCGCGAGCGTGAGAATGAGAAGAACCTGGCTTCGCAGCGCTTGAATTTTTTGAAGGAGAAAGAGGACAGCTTGCAGGAATTCCTGCTGAAGGGGGAAGGGCAGCTGAAGGGGTTGGAGGAAAGCATCATCTTTACACGGCAGCAGGCGGTGGAAGAAGAGAACAAATTATCGGGTCTGCAGGAACAGCTGGAATCGCTGAAGGACGCCGTCGACGAATCCCGGTCGGTTTTCGATGCGCGGCGTGTGAGCGTGGATGCGCTGCGCCGGGAGAACGCCCAGATCCAGCGCGATCAGTTCGAGGCGGAGAAGAAGGTTGCGGTGGCGGACACGTCGATACAAAACTTGCAAAGAAGCATCAGGCAACTGGAGGATGAGCGGGCTATCCGTAACAGCCAGCTTAAGCAGCTGGAAGAGGAGCGGATGTCGAAGGAACAGGATCTCGGGAGCCGGCAGGAGGCTTTGCGGCAGCTGCAGGAGCATCACGAGCGGATGAAGGAAAATATCCTGCAGGCGCAGGGGCAGCTGGAGGTTTTGCGTCAGCGGCTGGCCGATGAAGGCCGTACCCTCGACGCCAAGAAGAATGAGCACGATCTGCTGAAGAGCCTTATCGACTCGATGGAAGGTTATCCCGAGAGCATCAAGTTCCTGCATCGGAATCCGTCCTGGCGCGAGGCACCGATCCTGTCGGATATCATCTATGTGAAGGAAGAGTTCAGGGCGGCGGTGGAAAACGTACTGGAGCCCTATCTGAACTACTATGTAGTGAACGATCTGCAGGAAGGAATGCAGGCCGTTCACCTGCTGGATGCGAATAAGAAAGGGAAGGCCAATTTCTTTCTGCTGGATAAGATCGCGGGATTGTCCGCGGCGCCAGAGCATGATATGGAAGGCATGATCCCTGCGATGAGCGTAATAGAAGTGGATGCCCATTACCGGGGGCTGGCCGAACACCTGCTGGGAAATGTCTATATCGCGGAGAGTGAGGAAGCGCTGGCCAACAGCAATGGCGCTGTAGTGCTCGAAAAGACCGGGAAATATGTAAAAGGGAAATATTCGCTTACGGGAGGCAGTGTGGGTCTGTTCGAAGGGAAGAAGATCGGGCGCGCCAAGAATCTCGAAAAATTGCAGGAGGAGGTCCGGCGGCTGCAGTCGGCTGTGGACGGTCTGAAGCTTTCGATCCAGGAGAAGCACGATGAAGTCCTGGGCTATAATGAGCAACTCAAAGAACAGGCGATCCGGCAGACGCAGGACGATATCAACCGGCTTACGAATTTCGTTTTTTCGTTGGAGAATAAGATCGAGAATCTGCATTCTCAGCAGCATACGTCACAAAGTCGGCTGGAGGAATTGCAGCTCAACCTGGAGGAGACCATCGCGGGCATCGAGGATACGCGGAATGCGTGGGCCGAGCTGGTCAGGATCGTCGGCGAGCTGAAGGAAAAATCACAACAGGCGGAAGAGGAATACCGGTCCGCCGAGCAGGCCTATAGTAATGCCAATGCCGGATATAATGAATTCAACCTGCAGGTGACGCGTCAGCATAGCCGGATCAACGGTTTGAAACAGGAGCTCGAGTTCAAGACGAGACAATTGACCGAATTGCGCGACCAGATCGAGGTGAACGCCTCGCAACTGAAGCAAACGCATGAGAGTATCGCGGAAAGTGAAGAGAAGTTGGGTAGTTCGGAAGCCGGTTTGCTGGAGCTGTTGCGTCGCAAGGAAGAGGAGGAGAAGAAGGTGAATGAGGCGGACCAGGCCTATTACAACCTGCGGAATGCGCTGTCGGAACGGGAAAGCGAATTGCGGCACAAGATCAAGGAAAAAGAACAGCTCGAGCATTTGCTCAGTGGAATCAAGGATCGGTTGAACGAGCTGAAGCTGCAGCTGGCCGGGATGAAAGAACGGCTGAACGTAGAGTTCAGGATCCAGCTGGACGATATCATCGATCAGCCGAGGAAGGGCGAGGCCCCTGTGGAAGAGTTGCAGGAGAAGTCGGATAAGATGAAGAAGCGTCTCGAGAACCTTGGCGAAGTGAACCCGACGGCTATCGAGGCCTTCCAGGAGATGAAGAAGCGGTATGAGTTTATTTTAGAACAAAAGAATGATCTGGTCAGCGCGAAGGATAGCCTACTGCAGACGATACAGGAAGTGGAGGCTACGGCCAATCAGCAATTCCTGGATACCTTCAACCGGGTACGTGAAAACTTTCAGCGGGTGTTTAAGGCTTTGTTCACCGAGGAGGATACGGCAGACCTGATCCTGGAAAATCCCGAGAATCTTGCAGAGACCGGCATCGATATCGTAGCCAAGCCGAAAGGGAAGCGGCCGTCCTCCATCAGTCAATTGAGCGGCGGTGAGAAGACGCTGACGGCAACGGCGCTATTGTTCTCCATATACCTGATCAAGCCGGCTCCATTTTGTATCCTGGATGAGGTGGATGCGCCGCTGGATGACGCCAATGTCGGAAAGTTCACCAATATGATCCGCCAGTTCAGTGAGAATTCGCAGTTCATCATCGTTACGCATAATAAGATGACGATGAGTTCTGTGGATGTGATCTATGGGGTGACGATGCAGGAGCCGGGGGTCAGTAAGCTGGTGCCGGTGGATTTCAGGGGGTTGAATTAATCTAACTTTTAGAGGATCAATTTTGCGATACGGCCGTTGGAACCGGCGAGGAAGACGGTTTTGCCCTTTTTTGCGAGGCGGCAGGCGTGGAAGCCGGTGGTGGAGATCAGCTGCCAGTTCATTCCGTCATCGGTGGAAAGGTCGACGCCTGAAGTGCCGCAGCAAAGGACGTTATTGCCGCCGATGAATTCGACGCAACTGCGATAGCCATGGGGAGGGGTCGTGGGGGAGAGCCAGGTCTTACCACGATCATTGGAGAGGAAACAATTTTTTTCGCGGATGGTATCGTGTGCAAAGTCGCCACCTACGACGATGAGGTGGAAACCTCCGTGGAGCGTACGGGTATCTTTCACCGCAACGGAGTTTGCTCCGGTGGATGTGGTTCCCTGCAGGATGGGGAGGGTGATGGCGGAGTCGCGGACGAAGATACGGGAACTGGGGCCGCCGCTGACGAATACGGCTTCGTCGCGGTCGAGATTACGGACATTGGTGCCGCTGCTGGCGAAACAACCTTCTCCAGGATCGGCCTGCGGCATATATCGCGTCGGTATCTCGTGCCAGGAATCGCCGCCATCGAAGGTGCGGGCTACGAAGAATCGGCCATTAACGGGGTCACCGACCACGATCCCGCTTTTCACATTCCAGAATTCCATAGCATCGAGGAACATGCCTTTGGTCTCGTTCTGGTAAACCAGCCGCCAGCTTTTGCCGCCGTCAGTCGTTTTCAGGATTACAGCGGGTTCGGCGATGGCCATGATGATGGCGGTATTCTTATCGAAAGCTTCGATATCGCGAAAGTCGCGTTTTTCATATTCGGGGACGGTGATCCAAGACCAGGTCTTGCCGCCGTCGAGGGACTTGCCTACCTGCCCGTTGCTGCCGCTGACCCAGACGACTTTGTCGGAGACGACGCTGAGGCCGCGCAGCGAAGTTTTAGTGCCGCTGGTCAGTAGTTGGATCGCCGGCTTCGCCGGGAGATCGGGCGACCGGGTCTGGGCCCATGTGGCCATGGGCAAGGCCGTTGTAGCGAAAAAGCAACAGAATGACCAAAAAAGCCGTATTGCCGGGGGAGGATCGGGGAAGCGGTTCATACCTGAAATGTAGCACAATATTGGTATTCACGGATATATGCCTAAATTTTTTGCCGTCGTCCTTTGCTGTTGTTGGATCATTCGTCTGTCCGCCCAAAACCCGACCGGGACCCTTGTGCCGCCGGACAAGTTGGTGAATGACACCGTGGGCCAGCGGGATCTGATCGGCATTTTTTTGGGGGTCACGCATATCCATATCAAAAAGCCGCCGCACGTAGCTGGAAAGAGGGTGTATTGGTCATTGATACCCCTGGGCACCTCCGTTCCAGGCGGCGGGAATGCCCTGATCACGGCGACGACTGCCGGCTTTTATATGGGAGACCGGGCCAATACTTTTCTGTCTACCGCCACTTTTTCACCCAGCACCAATTTCAAGGGACAGTTTACGCTGCCGCTGCGTACGAATATCTGGTCTTCGCGCAATGCCTGGAATTATAGCGGGGATTACCGGTGGACTTACTATCCCCAATACATCTGGGGGTTGGGGGGGAATACGGCGCCGAGTAACAAGGCGTTGATCAGATATACCTATGTCCGGGTCTACCAGAATGCGCTGAAGCGGATCAGCGGGAAGCCCTATCTTTTTGGGGGCGTCGGGTATGACCTGGATTATCACAGCAATGTCCGGCCCGCGAACGATACGTTGGATCTGGCAAGATTCGCGGGGTATTCGCATGGGACCGGGGGGCATTCCAGCCCGGTGTCGTCGGGGATTACGTTCAATCTTTTGTACGATAGCAGGGTCAATCTGTTGAATCCGTTGCCGGGGTGGTATTACAATGTGGTCTTGCGTGTCAACCCGAAATTTCTGGGCAGCGACGATCTTTGGTATTCGTTGTATGGTGATGCACGCAAATATATCAGCTTCGACCACTGGCATGAGAATGTGCTGGCGTTCTGGTCTTATTTGTGGACGACGCTGGGTAGCAATCCACCTTATCTCGATCTGCCGGCGATAACCTGGGATGCCTATCAGCGGTCGGGGCGTGGGTTTTATCCGGGAAGGTATATGGGGAAGACGCTTTGGGATTTCGAGGCGGAGTACCGGCGGTCGATCACGGGTGATGAGCTGCTGGGTTTCGTGGTCTTTGCGAATATGAATTCGGTGACGGAGCCGGGGACGCGTGAGTTTGCGTATCTGCATGCGGCGGCGGGTGCGGGATTGCGCGTCAAATTCAATAAGCACTCAGGCACGAATCTTTGCGTAGATCTTGCGGCGAGCAAGGGGTATTGGGCGTTGTATTTTAATTTGGGTGAGGCCTTTTAGCGGGGCGGCGGGGACGCGCGGGTTTAGGCGATCGTAATGTCCTTGTCGAGATAGACATCCTGTACCATCTGGATGATATCGACGCCTTCTTTGAAGGGACGCTGGAACGCCTTGCGGCCCATGATCATGCCCATGCCGCCGGCGCGTTTGTTGACGACGGCGGTGAAGACTGCATCGGCAGTGTCTGAGGCGCCTTTGCTTTCACCGCCACTGTTGATCATTCCCACGCGACCGCTGTAGCAGTTGAGCACCTGGTAGCGGGTGAGATCGATGGGATGGTTGTCAGGGTGCGTTAATTTGGAATATACGAGCGGAGAGGTCTTGCCGTGTTTGGTGGCGAGATAGCCACCGTTGTTGGTCGGCAGCTTCTGTTTGATGATGTCGGCTCTTAGTGTTACGCCGAGATGGTTGGCCTGGCCGGTGAAGTCGGCGGAGGTATGATAATCTACACCGTCCACTTTGAAGCCCGGGTTGCGGGTATAGCACCAGAGGACGGTAGCCATGCCCAGCTCGTGCGCCTGTTCGAAGGCTTCGGCGACCTCTTTGAGCTGGCGATCGCTCTCGGCACTCCCCCAATAGACGGTTGCGCCGACGGCGACAGCTCCCATATTCCAGGCATGCTTTACTGTGCCATACATCGTTTGATCGTAGCGGTTAGGCAGGCTGAGGAATTCGTTGTGGTTGAGTTTCACGAGAAAGGGTATCCGGTGGGCATATTTGCGACTCATGATGCTGAGGACGCCGAAGGTGGAAGCGACGGCGCTGCACCCGGCTTCGATGGCCAGGCGGATGATGTTTTCGGGGTCGAAATACATCGGGTTTGCCGCAAAGGATGCGCCGCCGCTGTGTTCGACACCCTGGTCGACGGGAAAGATAGAGAGATAGCCGGTATCCGCGAGTCTTCCATGGCCAATGAGGACCTGTATGCTTCTCAGGACCTGGTTGTTGCGGTCGGAGTTGACCCATATTTCTTCGACATGTTCGGGGGAAGGGAAGGCGCTGAGGACGGATTTGTCGAGGACGGGCTTATGATCGAGTAAGAAGGATGCTTTGTCGCCGAGCGCGTCGAGAATTTTTTTGGAAGGCATGGGATTGCGGTTAGATATTATACTGCAATTTAACCTTCCTGCGGGAAAAGAAAAAATCGACGGCCGTCGGGTGGCGTCAGGCGTTGCGGGGGGGCGCTACCGTGCGTCAGGCGTTGTCGGGGGCGCTACCGCGCGTCACGCGTTGCGGTTGATGCAATTGAGGTCCTGGAAGGCGACCTCGAGACGCTTCACGAAATTCTCCTCTGCCTTGCGTTGCCATACGCGTGGGTCGTAGTATTTTTTGTTGGGTTTGTCCGATCCTTCGGGGTTGCCGAGCTGTCCCTGGAGATAGGCTTCATTCTTTTTGTAGAACTGCAGCACGCCTTCCCAGTAGGCCCATTGGAGATCGGTGTCGATGTTCATTTTGATCGCGCCGTAGCCGATGGCTTCGCGTATCTGGTGCTGGGGACTTCCGCTGCCGCCGTGGAAAACGAAGTAGACTGGTTTGGGTCCGGTCTTCAATTCCTTTTCGATATAGTCCTGGCTGTTCTTGAGGATGACGGGCCGGAGCTCGACATTTCCGGGGCTATAAACGCCGTGTACATTGCCGAAGGCCGCGGCCACGCTGAAGAGGGGCCCGATCTTGCTGAGCTCTTTGTAGGCATAGGCTACATGCTGGGGCTGGGTATACAGTTTCTCGTTCTCTACGCCGCTATTGTCGACTCCGTCCTCTTCACCTCCCGTGACGCCCAGCTCGATCTCGATGGCCATGCCGAGGGGCTTCATACGCCGGAAAAAATCGACGGAGGTATGGATATTTTCCTCGATGGGTTCTTCGGACAGATCGAGCATATGCGAGCTGAAGAGAGGTTGTTTCTTTTCCCTGAAGAATTGTTCGCCGGCGTCGATGAGTCCGCTGATCCAGGGGAGCCATTTTTTGGATGCGTGATCGGTATGGAGCACTACGGGTACGCCATAGTATTTGGCGACATTATGGATGTGGAGGGCTCCGGAAACGCCACCGGAGATATTGCCCTGGAGCTTATCGTTGGGCATTCCCTTTCCGGCGATGAACTGGGCGCCGCCGTTGGAGAACTGGATAATCACAGGGGAATTGACCTTTGCCGCCGTCTCGAGGGTAGCGTTAATGGTATTCGTACCGATCGTGTTGACCGCCGGAAGTGCGAATTGATTATCTTTTGCGTCTTTGTAAAGTGCTTCGAGTTCGTCGCCGAAAAGAACACCAGATCTGTATTTGGCCATATTGAAACTTTGCGCCGCGCAGGTTGGACCAGGGGTCCCGTGGCGCCGCGAAGATAAGGCATAGCGGGCTAATCTTCGAATTTGCCAAGATTTTTTTGGAGAAGCGAAAGATTCTTCTGCAAGGTTTGTTTGAGCTGTCGCTTGACTACCTGACCGATGGAGCGGCATTTCAGGAAGGCGGGGTTCCCGAAAAATTCGGCCAGGCCCGTCTTAAGCTCGAGGAGCTTTTCGGGGCTGGACAGGGGCTTGTCGCGGGACATGATATTGAGCAGATCCATCAACCGGAATCGGGAAGAGGCCACGCGGAAGGCCATCATCGTCCTTTCTTCCGTCTGGTACTGTTCAATAGAATCCTTGTTGAGGTGCTGGAGTGCGAGCTCGACGAACGGCCGGTTCTCCTTGAAGAATTGGGGGATATAGAGATTTTTGCGGCCTTCATAGGATTGCTGATCGAAATCGATGGCCCTGATACGGTATTGGTAATCTTCGATATCCGGCGTGATATCGACCACGAAGTTATAGGCGCGCATGTCACCGAGGAGCCGGACGAAACACCGTTCGTTGAATTTGACGAATTCTTTCGAAAGGCGGATCTTGTTGGTTTGTGTGTCTTCCAGGAAGTTGCGTATGAAGAGATCGCCGGGGATGCCCGGGATATGCTCTTCGACGAGGGTATTGTCGTGCGTGAAAAAAGTGATGCGGTTGGGGGAGAGAAGGTGTTCCAGTTCCAGACCGTAGATGCGGGAGGCGTCCGCCTGTTTGATGTAGTAGTGATCGTAGTTGTCGTTGAATTTATTGACGATGCGGATACGGAAGGGATGAGAGTTGGCGAAGCTGCAGAAATCGATGCGGGCGACGTCGAGGTGTTTGGTGAAGGTGAGATCGCCTTCCGTCTTGAGGATAGCGTACATCTGGACCAGGCCTTCGCGGATGAATTCCCAATGACGCATGTCATAGAGGGCGGTTTCCCAGAGTGTGTCCTGCTGGTTCTTATCTTTCAGGGGGACGGAATAGGTGATATGAAGAAGCAGGTCCTGATAGGATACCGGCAACCGTACTTCGCGCCCATGCTGTTTCAGATAGCTGCGCAGGCCCTCGTTCACGGGGAAAATGGGTTTTTTCCGGGAGGGCTTGTTGGACTCGTCGGGATTGGGGAGCGGGTCGGTAAAATGCATGGATCAAAGATCGGGATTTTGGTCTGAGCCGGGATCCTTGTTTTTTTGACCGTTCGATCTTTCGAAAAAAGACGCCAGCATTTGAGTAATGAATGGCAGCGAGGTAAGCAGCCCGATTATCTTTTGGCTAAGCGCTTCCTGTGTGAAGAAGATGAACAGACCTGCCGCTCCGAGGATCACCTGCAACGGTACGCGGAAGGCCTGCCAGAAACCTTGCTTTCTGACGCTCATCATGTATTTGTACACTTTTATGTCTTCCTTGTTCTCCTGGTATGGATTGAAGATGTCTTTACTTAGCAGGTAGTTATGAAAATCAGCGGACCGGATGCGGAGCAGGAAGTTTCTGTCGACGTAGAGAAGATCGCGATGGAGCAGTTTGTAGATCAGTATTCCCGCTTTATAGTTGGTGAAGCCGTCCAGCGCGAAATCGTACAGGACGTATTTTTCCTCGGTGGTCAGCTTCTTCCAAAGATCGTCATAGGGTTTCTCGAGGCGGACCTGCATATGTAAGGTGGTGTTTTCTTCGACGGGGGGATAGAGGACCTCGGGGAGCCTGGCTTCGTCATAATTGGCACGGCCGTATTTTTCCAGCAACCGGAGGAGAAATACGTGGCTGGCGAGGGAAGCGGTAAGGCGTTGGGCGATCAACATCAGCGCAAAGATGCCAAGCAACAGCAGGAAGATACGCATTGCGCCGAGCGACAAAAACCTGTATAGGAAGAAACGGAGGGCCGGATACAGGGTTACGGGGTCCGAGGACAGTGAAAAGGCATTTTTGCAACTACCCACGGGGTTGCAATGATCGAGGACGAGTCGTTTCGGATGTCCGACTGTTGCGAATTGCCAGGAGCCGTCCGAGGCTGCATTCAGCCGGGCCAGAGCTTCGAGAGAGGTACTGTCGGGTTGGAACAATAAATTGTGAAGTGTACTGTAAGCCGTGAAATTCGTTTTGACGGGTTCGGAAAACAGGGCGGGAGTGTCTGCAGACCGGTCGGTGAAATAAATGCCGTTCCTGAATTTGGAGGCCCGCATGAAATCGGGGTTGTCGTCCCGGAGATACAGATTTTTTTTGCTGTCGATAGTCCGGGCCCTGTCATCGATCTTCTGCATCATGCTCAGCATCCCCATCCGCGTGATGCCGTTGTGTTCTTCTTTATAGAAAAGGATGAACAAGGCTATGGCGGGTACCAGGGTAATCAAAAAAACGCCGTGCAGTATAGCCCAAGTATATTTTTCCAGCAAGGCTTTCACGCCGTGGTTGGCGATCGTACGCCCGAATCTCCGCCAGGACTCCAGGATCGTACCCAGGAATAAAACCAGGACCACGAGGGTGGTCACGATGACGCCGGCACCCAGCCCCGCGGTGCAGACATAGATAAAGATTGCCAGCAGAGCAACGGTCAGGGGTGCCAGTGCAGGGGGCAGGATGATCGCTTCGCCTCGCTCAATATGATAATATTTTTCGCGCAGGACAAAATAATGAACGGCTATAAAGATGGGGAAGGACAGCGAGATCAGCAAAAGTGCGGGTTCATATTCGGGCAGCAGCATTTCGATGAACACCCATGCCACCAGGAAGAGCGCGAGGAATATCCGCAGCCAGATAATCAGGTGCCGGTAGTAGCCGTACTTAGCCGGAACCGGGCGCAGCCAGTCGAAATTGACCTTGGAAAGGCGAAGCAATGAAGGCCTTTTCTTGCCCCATTCATTGATAAAAGCGACCAGGGCGATCAGCAAAAGGATACAGGACATGCAAAAACAGGAAAGACCGAGAGAATGGAAATGAACTTCCTGCATTGCCCAAAGATTGTAGTATACCAGTAAAGAATAGTTTGTGCCGGCCATGGGTTTGCTTAGCAATGCCACTTCCCTTCCCCGAAGGGTGATATTCGGAAAAAAGCGCTCATACCGGTAGCGCACGCATTGTTGGAGGTCCGTGTTGTCGCCCGCCTCCACAAAAATATTCGACAGGAGCGCCCTGCCCGGTCTGGCATCGAAAAGTATATCGCCTTTTGCGTCCACGATACTGAAGGTATATCCTGTAGGCAGGATCGTGTTTTGGAGGGAATACATATCCGCGGTGATAGCCAGCATGGCGGGATGGACGTCTCCGGTCGGCTCCCCACTATAATGCCTGCTTCTTGTGGCCACGTTGACATTGTATTCGCCCGTTATCTTCGA
>DASYSV010000501.1:0-19226 GCA_036010185.1 Puia sp. | reverse complement strand
AAACTATATTCATTCTTGCGGATGCCCAGATCGTAAGCGAACTTGACGAGACAACGTCCTCCGTTGCCGCACATCGTACTCTCGCGGCCGTCTGCGTTGTAGTATTTCATCTCGAAGTCATAGCCGGAGTGGGGGTTGAGCAGCATCAGGCCATCGGCGCCGATGCCAAAACGGCGATCGCATAGAAAGCGGATACGTTCCGTAGTTAGCGCAGTATAGCTCCAATTGCGGTTATCCAGGATGACGAAATCGTTGCCGGTGCCCTGGTATTTGAAAAAATGCAGTTGACTCATAACGATGGACAAAAATAGTTGATTCGGGCGAACCGGCCTAGTCAGAGTCCTTCGACGATCCGCAGGGTCCCGCGGATGAGACGGTCCACCGTAGCATCGCCGTCCCTTGAAAATGTCTTCAGGACGCGGTTAGCGACGATGGCGCTAAGACTCAGACAGGAGTGCCCCAGCAATTTGCCGAGACCGTAGATCCCGGCCGTTTCCATCTCGAAATTGGCGATACGGTGAGGACCATAGGTGAACCCGGTGAGACGGTCGATCAGTTCGGGTTGGGTGAGCCCAAGCCGCAGCACGCGTCCCTGCGGACCATAGAAACCGGGGCAGGTGACCGTGATCCCGTGATGGAAGCCGGTGGTAAAATGGCGGAGCAGCGAGCCGCTGGCGCTGCTGATATAGGGTTGGGCCAGCCGGTGATGCAGCTGTGTTTGCGTGGAAAAGGAATGCAGGAGCTCGTTCTCTTCTTCGCTGATGTCATGGCGATAGAAGTTGAGCAGGTTGTCGATGCCGAGACCGTGGGTGGAGGCTACGAATTCGTCTGCGGGGATATCTTTTTGTAAGGCCCCGGCGGTGCCCATCCGGATAATGGTGAGACTGGTGAATTGGCGTTTCACCATCCGGGTGTCGAGATCGATATTGACGAGGGCGTCCAGCTCGTTCAGTACGATGTCGATGTTATCCGTGCCGATGCCGGTGGAGACGACCGTGAGACGTTTCTGCCCGATGCGGCCGGTATGCGAGATAAATTCGCGGTGGCTGCTGCGATGTTCGACAGAGTCGAAGTACCGGCTTACCTTTTCGACCCGTCCGGGATCGCCGACGGTGAGGACGATGGGGGCCAGTTCTTCCGGCCGGAGATCGAGGTGATATAGTGCACCGCGGCTATTGATAATGAGCTCGCTGTCAGGGATTGGCTGCATAATATTTTTTAAACTTCTGCGAAAATATCTTAATTTTGCAGCCACTCAAAAAAATCGCTCGAAGGAGGTGATTTGGTTGTTTGCCGCCTGAAAGGGCGGGTTTGATTGGTTCCGTGGCCGAGTGGCTAGGCAGAGCTCTGCAAAAGCTTCTACAGCAGTTCGAATCTGCTCGGAACCTCCCTGGCGGATAAGATGGAAGAGTCCATTTTGTCCGCTTTTTTTATTTGTGGGAAGACCAGTGCGGGCTGAATGTGGTGGTGATGACCTCGTTCGTTTCAGAATAGAATAAGCTAAATTTTTTGGTCTGCTCAAGTGAGGCGGGGATGATTGAATTGGTAAATTGCGGAAAGTTTATTCCCGGACTATTTCTTAGCCTTCTTCTTTGTTGTACGGCGGGCCCTCTTAGGTTTGGGCGTCCCCGTAAACTTTCCGGTGGCCTTATAGTGGGCAATGGCCTCGCTGATAATTCGCCTGTCTTCAGCCGTTACAACATGCGGTTCGACCACGAAATCTACACCTTTAGGCTCTTTAATATGTCCCATTTATTTGAATTTAAAGTAACGGTCAATAAGTTTGGCAGCGGCTTCCTGGCCTATTGCCATGCGCTGACCTCCAATGCAGTGGGCTCCCGGGGTTTCTTCGTAATGCCTTATCAATTTCGTCTTGGAAATGAAAGCCACGAAACCTTCATATCCCCTTTCCACCGACACCCTACAAGAATTTCCACCCTATCTTTTTAGTTATTCCTTTGAGATCATCCTTTGTTGCGGGCAAAATTTCGGTGTCGAAGCTGTCTCCGGAAATGGTATTTACTATACTGTTGGTAAGCTTATCTATTTCAATGCCAATATGATAATTGCGCTTCTGAAATACACATGTGATATGAAGATGAAAAAATCGTTTTGGAAAAGGAAGTTGGTTTAACAGCGAGAAGATTAGAAATCCCCCCGCAGAGCGGGAGGTGAAGGAGACCCACGAAATTTGGTGAGTGCCTCCTGCCGTTTTCGAAAGAGGGAACGGGCCATGCGAAGCACCGACAAGGGTTATTAGTTGATTGATTATGAGTTAATTATGCATTTATCTGGGCATGATTGAGTATGCCGGAAGCGGCGGGGGGGACCAGAAAATTTGTGGGTCGGTGGCCAAAAGGCGCGCGCGAAAAGCGCAAAAAGACCGACCTTTGACGGTTTTTTATTATTTTGTTTTATGCGAATGACAATCTCCGGGCTTCCCCGGCATTATGACAAGTTTGATCTGCAGCGTCTGTTCAATCCATTCGGTTGGGTGGATTATAGCAAGATACTGATCGATCCTATTACAGGGCTTAGCAGAGGAAAGGGCATCGTTGAGATGAAGCGGGACGAGGAAGCGCGAAAGGCCATGGAGGCGTTGCAGGGAAAGGTGCTGGGCGCCAATCCGCTGAACATCAAGGAGGCGAAAGAACGCGGTCCGAAGCCCTGATCCCTGCATTATTTTGCTCTGACGGCGTGGCCTCCGGCAAGATTTGCTACTCGCTCCGCAGCGACCTCACCGGGTTTGCCATGGCGGCCCGGATGGCCTGGAAACTGACCGTTACCAGTGCGATCGCTACGGCCACTGCGCCGGCCACCACATAGATCCACCACGGCATAGAGGTTTGATACGCGAAGTCCTCCAGCCACATATGCATGCCCCAGCCTGCGATAGGTGCGGCTATCAGCGTCGATAGCATGACCAGCAGGATGAATTGCCGCGAAAGCATCGATACCAGTTGGGGGACGTTTGCACCGAGCACTTTACGGATGCCGATCTCGCGTGTGCGTTGGTTGGCGGTGAACGCTGCCAGACCGAAGAGTCCCATACACGAGATAAAGATCGCGATGCCCATGGCGATATTCATGATCTCCGCGGTTTGTTGTTCCTGACGATAAAGCCGCGCCAGCGATTCATCAAAGAACCGGGCCTGGAACACCGATGCCGGGTATATTTTTTTAAAACTCGTTTCCAGCTCCGTCATCAACGTCTTCACCTGAACGGCCGGAAGGGTGGCGCTGGAAAGTTTTATGCTAAGGGTACCGCCTGCGGCACGCTGCTCCGTAAAGAAGAAGGGCTGTATCTTCTCATGAAGATTCTGCGAATGGAAATCCCTGACGACTCCGACGACGGGTCCCGGTATCCCACTGAAACCGCTACTGACCTGTTGGCCTACCGCGTCGGCGGGGTTGTTGAAACCCAGGGCCCTTGCGGCCGTCTCGTTGAGGATGAAAGCACGGAAGGGGGTTTGCGCCGGCCCGGGGTCCCCCGAAGCCGGATCGCTGCCGCGTCGCGCCGTGTCCGCGATAGTGAAATTCCTGCCGGCCACAAGCGCCAGCTCGTATAGGGGTATATAGTCGGGGTCTATCTGAACGAAGCCGGCGTCGATCTTCGTGTGTGTCTTTCCGTTATATTCGATACCGGTTCCGCCATGGCTGGCGGCCTCCGGACTGCCCGTGTTTACGCTGACCTCCTGCACGCCGGCTAATCTGCGGATCCCGGTGGCGAGTACGATCTTCCGATCCTTAGGCTGATCCCATGGAAGGCCGATCGTAACAATGGCGTCCTTTTTAAACCCAAGATCGGTGTTCAGCATGTAACGGATCTGCCGGCCAACCATCATGGTACCGATGATAAAGATCAGGCTAACGGTAAACTGGAAAACGATAAGGCTCTTCCTGAGATAGCTTTTGGAGTTGAGCTGTTGGACGCCCTGGCCGCGGAGGGTGATCACGGGCAGGAAAGAGGAGATGGCCCGGGCCGGATACCAGCCGGCGAGCAGACAGGTGACCAGGATCGTCGATCCTGCAAAAATCCACGTATAGACATCGCCGATATGCAGCCGGACCCCTTCGGGAATAAAGCCGTGTAAGGCCCTGATCGTGGGATTGGCCAGCAGGAGGGCGAGTACCATGGCCGACGTCACGATGATCCCGGTCTCGTTGAGGAATTGCCGGACGAGGCTGCCGCGGCTGCTGCCGAGCACTTTCCTTACGCCTACCTCTCTTGCCCGCAGTATGGACTGCGCCGTCGAGAGGTTGATAAAATTGATGGCGGCGATCACCAGGATGAAAAGCGCAATACCGGTCAGCGCATATAGCGTAGGCTTATGCGCCCGGCGGCCATACCGGTCGGCGTATTCCCCATTGAAATGGATGTCCGCCAGCGGCTGTAAGGACAGGACGGCTTTCCCATTGGCCTGAATGTGCCGTTGTAAAAAGGAGGGCAATTGTTGTTCAGCCTGTGCGGGTGTAGTACCCGGCGCCAGCTTAACATAGACATTAACGTTGCCTGCCCAAAGATTCCAGCCCTCCATGTCCTTTTGCAGAAAACTGTGTTCAATGGTATTGTAGGAGATCAGGTCCCTGAAGCCAAGATCGCTGTTGTGGTCCCAGTCTTTGACGATGCCTGTCACGGCAACCGGCAGCGAATCATAATACACGATGGAACGGCCCATCCAGTCTTCCGGCTGGCCGCCCTGGAAATAGCGCTGCGCCTCCGATTCCGTGAGTACTACAGAAAAAGGTTTCTGCAGGGCCGTCGCCGGATTTCCCGCCAGCCACCGATAATGAAATATCTTCAGATAGTCGGAATCGGCAAACGTGATGTGCTGCCGTTCGTCATCGCCGATCGTAGGGATCACCCGCGCCGGCTTGCCTGTTATCGGTACCAGTACACGGGTGTCGTCGGTATGCAGGCTGGTGACGGCGCTGAAAGCGGAAGTTTCCCGGCGGAGATCGGGGCCAAGTGGCGATGTCATGTCCGCGCTGCCATGCGAGCCGTTCTTTTTCGCCGCCGATACGATGACCCGGTAGATCCGGCCGGCGTCGGCGTGGAACTTATCATAGCTGAATTCGAAGGACACATAAAGGAATATCACCAGACAGGAGAGTATCCCAAGCGTGAGTCCCAGGATGTTGATGCCGGCGGTCAGCTTATGCCGGCTGAGACGGCGCAGGGTGAAAAGCAATTGTTTCTTCATCGTGATTTTTCCTTTTAAAGGATTGCTGAAAGAAGGTTTGCGAATGATATAAGGCCGAAAAAATTTCAACACATCGATGATATAGATCAGCCGGGCGGAGGATGCTCCCCGCTCCCTGACGTTGCGGTGAAAGTACTCGTTGAGATCGCCTTGCAGGTCTTCCAGCAGGGTGGGGCGGCAGTACCAGGTGAGAAAGCGGGTGGCCCATTTTGGCGGTTCCGGCATTTTTTCTTTCATCAGATGCGGTTTAAGGTCAGATTCGGGATCTTTTGCCATAGCGTGTCGCGGATCTCTTTTGAGCGTAGCAGCGATGCTTTTCCGGCGGTGGTGAGTGTATAAAAGCGTTTGCGCTTGCCCCCGCGGGTCGCCGAGGCTTCGCCAAGCTCACTTTTTATCAGGGCTTTTTCTTCCAGGCGGTGGAGCACTGCGTGTACGACGCCGAGCTTAACGATGCGATCGGCATGTTTCGAAAGCTCGTCACAGATAGCTACGCTGTAGGCGCTGTTCACCAGTGAAGCAATGGTCAGCAGCACCAGTTCTTCGAACTCTCCCAGGTGAGTTCCTTTCATAAAAAGGGATTTATTCACTAAATGTATGTAAAATATTTGAAAAAAGGAAATCCTGGCGAATTACCGTTCATTTGACATTTATTTTTACCTTGCAGCAACACCTGTCATTTGCGTTTGTAATGGAAAGAATCACTGCCCTGTACCACATCGAAACGCCGCTACGTCCCGCCGCCGCCGCCGCCATTTTAGCCGGAGAGCAATCCTCGGGGACTTTTGTCGCCGTCCCCGGCGAAACGGAAGAACTGAAGACGCGGTTTGCGGCGCAGGTAGAGTCGGTGGAACAACTGGAGACAGTGGAACATCCGGCTATCCCGGGTGGCGCGGGGTTTCAGAAGGGACCCTTCCACAGGGCTGCCATCCGCGTGTCGTGGTCGATAGAAAATTGCGGTTATAATCTGCCTGTACTGATCTCCACGGTACAGGGAAATCTTTATGAGCTAAGTGCATTTACGGGTCTGAAGCTGATGGACCTTGACATTCCTCCGTCGTTTGCACAGCATTTCGGGGGACCTGTCTTCGGGATCGAAGGGTGCCGGCGACTGACGGGGGTATACGACCGGCCGCTGATCGGGACCATTATAAAGCCCAGCATCGGGATGACGCCGGAACAGACGGCGGATCTCGTGAAGACGCTGGCGGGGGCGGGGATCGATTTTATCAAGGACGACGAACTGCTTTCTGCGGCTGCCAATTCCTCTTTTGAAGACCGGGTCGCGGCGGTGATGAAGGTGGTCGATGAACATGCCGATAAGACCGGTAAAAAAGTGATGTATGCTTTTAACCTGAGCGCAGAGATCGATACGATGCTGCGACGGTATGAGACCCTTGTAAAGGCCGGCGCCACCTGCGCCATGGTCAGTCTGAACAGCGTGGGGCTTTCCGGCGTAAAAAAGCTGTGCGACATGCGGCAGCTGGCTATCCATGGGCATCGCAACGGCTGGGGTATGCTCAACCGGCATCCGTTACTGGGCATCGAATTCCCGGCGTATCAAAAATTATGGAGGCTGGCGGGAGTAGACCAGATACATGTCAACGGGATACAAAATAAATTCTGGGAGTCCGACGACTCGGTAGTACGATCGATCGATGCCTGTCTGACGCCCTTTCTCGGAGGCTATTCCATCCTTCCCGTGGTCTCTTCGGGTCAATGGGGCGGACAGGCGCCGGAGACCTACCGCCGGACGAAGACGATCGACCTTTTGTATATGGCGGGTGGCGGCATTATGGCGCATCCGGATGGACCCGCGGGTGGTGTCACCGCCTTACGGCAGGCCTGGCAGGCCGCGGTCGAAGGGCTCTCGGTCGAGGAGGGCGCGAGGAAATATCCCGCTTTTGCTAAATCAGTACAAAAATTCGGACGCAAATGAGTTTGCTGCTGGCTTTTTATGGCGATGATTTCACGGGCTCTACCGATGCCCTGGAATTCCTGAGCCGGGCCGGGGCGCGGACCGTATTATTCATGGAGCCACCCGGCGCGGAGCAACTGAAACGGTATCCAGATCTGGAGGCGATAGGCATTGCCGGTATGACGCGCGCTATGCCGCCCGATGAGATGGAAGCAGTGCTGCGACCGGCTTTCGGGGTGCTGGCGGGGCTGGGTGTGCCGCATGTGCATTATAAGGTGTGCTCGACATTCGACTCTTCGCCGGCAATCGGTTCTATCGGGAAGGCGATCGATATCGGCGCAGATATTTTTCGCGCGGGTTTTGTTCCGGTGTTAGGAGGGGCGCCCGCGCTGGGCCGCTATTGCGTTTTCGGCAATCTCTTTGCGCGGATGGGTATCGGCAGTGAGGGGAACATCTACCGGCTGGACCGGCATCCGTCGATGAGCAAACATCCGGTGACGCCCGCGGATGAAAGTGATCTGCGCGTGCATCTGGGCCGGCAGACTTCGCGGAATATCGGTCTACTGGACATTGTGGGGTTGGAAATGGGACCCAACGAGCAACGCAAGATATTGGAGCGTTCAGCGGTAACGTTGATCGATGTCTTATATGCCACGCAGCTTGAGCGTATCGGTGCGTTGCTCGACGGATATGGATCACCCGGGCAACCGCTGTTCTCCGTTGGTTCATCGGCGGTAGAGATGGCCTTAGGCGATCATTGGAAGGCGGATGGCCGGTTGACCCCGCCTGCGGAGTGGCCGTCTCCGGGCCGGGCGGAGCCGTTGCTGGTGGTCTCGGGGTCCTGTTCGCCGGTGACGGCAGGACAGATCGCGTGGGCCAAGGCGAATGGATTTGCCGGGATTGCACTGGACGCCGCCGCGGTAGCGGAGTGGGGCAGTCATGTGAAAGAAGCACGGGAATATTTGAAGGAGGGCCGTAGCCTGATCCTGCATACCGGGCATACGCCGGCGGGTCCGATACCGGCAGCGTTGCTTGGGACGGCGTTAGGAAAATTGGTGAAAGAAATCCTGGCAGGGTGGGACGGAGTAAGGCGGCTGGTGATCGCCGGGGGCGACACATCGGGCTATGCCGCGCGAGCGTTGGGGATCGGGGCGGTGGAGATGATCTGTCCGCTGATACCCGGTGCGCCGCTTTGCCGGGCCTATGCGCCGGGTTCGACGGTGGATGGGATGGAGATAAATCTCAAGGGCGGCCAGGTGGGGGGTGAGGATTATTTTGGAAAACTATTAAATGGAAAAAAATAGCGATATGCAAAAGACATTGGGATTGATCCATACCTCCGCGACACTGGTGCCGGTGTTCCAGCAGCTGACCAGCAAGGGGCTGCCGGGGGTGAAAGTTTTTAACATCGTCGATGACAGCCTGATCGCCGACGTGATCCGCAAGGGACAGCTGACGAGCCAGACCGCACGGCGGGTCGTCGACTATGTAGGCTCGGCAGAAAACGCCGGTGCGGATTATATCATGGTCACCTGTTCTTCGATAGGCGCGGCGGTAGAGGCTTCGGCCGCACTGACACGCGTGCCGGTATTGCGCGTGGACCAGCCAATGGCCGATCTCGCGGTCGCCAAAGGCACAAGGGTCGGAGTGATCGCCACCCTGCCGACGACGCTTGCACCGACGAGCGATCTCGTTAAACGAAGGGCGGCGATAGCCGGTAAGGCCATCGAGCTGACATCGAGGTTATGCGAAGGCGCGTTCGATGCGTTGATGGGAGGAGATCCCGCGAAACACGATAAGATGGTGGCAGACGCTCTAAGAGAATTATCTGCGCAGGTGGATGTGATCGTCCTTGCGCAGGCTTCGATGGCGCGGGTGGTAGATGCGTTGCCTGAAGCTGACAAGCGCATTCCTATCCTGGCGAGTCCGCCCACGGCGATCGAATACCTGAAATCTGTTTTATAGCCTGCCGATGCTGAGGTTTAGAATGATCTGTTTATGGTGTAGCGGCATCGCTTTACCGGTGCTGATTGCCGGTCTTTGTCTGTCGAACGGTGGGCTCTGGCAGCCCGCCGCGCTTGCGCTCTCCGTGTGTCTGGCCATAGGCATGGGTGCGGTCCCGCGGCTTGCCGGATATCAATATACGGCGTGGATCGTAACGGCTGTGGTGGCAGGGATGTTGTATCCCGCCGCCTTCTCCCATTGGGGTTCCCTCGATCTGCGAAATAAATGGCTGGTGCTGATAGTCGTTCAGCTGGTGATGTTCGGTATGGGGACGCAGATGCGGCTGCGGGATTTCACGGGATTAGCCGGTACCGGGAAAGGTGTGCTTATCGGGCTCGCATGCCACTTCTCCGTGATGCCGCTTACCGGATATCTGCTCACCCGTGTCTTTCATTTCGACCCGGAGATCGCGGCGGGTATCATCCTTATCGGCTCGTGTTCGAGCGGACTTGCTTCAAACGTGATGGTATACATCGCACGGGCAAACCTGACACTGAGCGTCGCCGTTACGGCGATGGCTACGCTGGCCGCTCCATTCTTTACGCCACTGCTGATGAAGCTGCTGGCAGGAACGTATATCCATGTGCAATTCGGGGATATGATGCTGGAGATCGTGAAGATCGTGCTGGTGCCTATCGGCGCGGCGTTGCTGCACGATTATCTTAACGGGGCGTCTGTAAAGGGGAGACGATGGACATTGGCCACGGGTGCGGTCGCCGCGGTTTGGTTGGTTGTATTGGGGATTGGTCGGATCGATGGAGGAATAACCGGATTTTTTGCCGGGGCAATCCTGGCGGGCATCGGGTATCACTACCTGGTGCGGGGATGGCCTGCAGTGCAGCGGGTGATGCCGTATATCTCTATGGCCGGGATCGTCTATTTTACGACGGTGACGACCGCGGCGGGTCGGGACAATCTTCTGCATGTGGGGTTGTTGTTATTCCTTGCTTCCGTGTTTCACAACGCGGCGGGATATTTCTTCGGCTACTGGTTAAGCAGGCTGTTCAGGCTGGATAAGAATGCAGCGCGTACGGTGGCGTTCGAGGTCGGGCTGCAAAACGGGGGTATGGCCTCCGGGCTGGCCGGCAGTATGGGCAAGCTCGGGACGGTAGGTCTTGCGGCTGCGGTCTTTAGTCCCTGGATGAATATCTCGGGATCGATACTCGCCAACTACTGGCGGCACCGGCCGGCTGACAAAGTCTCCAGCCAGCCTGCGTAATACTTTGCTGCTTTGGAGCCGGGAGCAGGGGTAATGATCTTCTTTTCGGTGTTTAATGAGCACAGATAGTCGATGCCGGGATAGATGCCTGCGCTCAGTCCCGACATATAGGCGGCGCCGAGGGCGGAAATGTCGGGCTGGCCGATGGTGACGACTTCTTTCTCCAGCAGGTCGGCAAGGAATTGGGTGACGAACGGGTTGGCGGAAATGCCGCCATCGACCATCAGACGGGATAGATCGAGAGATGAATTCTCCTCCATTGCTACGATCACGTCTTTTATCTGATAAGGGATCGATTCGAGGGCGGCCCGGACGATGTGGTTCTTTTGGGTGCCGAAGGTGAGGCCGGTGATCGAAGCCTTTCGGTCCATTTCCCAATGCGGGGCGCCGAGCCCGCTAAAGGCCGGTATCAGGTATACGCCGCCGTTATCTTGTACCGCATTGGCCATCTCCAGGGTCTGCCGGCTGTCCGTGAACAAATTCAATTCATTCTTCAACCATTCGAGTGTCGCGCCGCAGGTGACGATCACTCCTTCGAGGGCGTAGTGGACGGCATCCGCCGTGCTCCAGCAGATGGTCGAGACCATGCCGTTGCGCGAATCCATGCAGGTCCTTCCGGTATTCATGAGGATCGAGCAGCCGGTGCCGAGGGTGGCCTTGGCTTCGCCGGGCGAGAAGCACCCTTCGCCGAATGCGGCGGCATGAGAGTCGCCGATGACACCGGTGATGGGAAGGGGTGAGGGAAGCAGACCGTTGAAATCGGTGCCGCCGAAGGACCCGGAAGACGGCCCCAGCCCCGGGAGCTGAAGTCTGCCGAGACCAAAGAGTTCTAACAGCTCGCGATCCCAGCGCAACTCCTTCAGATTGAAGAATAGCGTCCTGCTTGCGTTGGTATAGTCGGTATAAAAGCTGTGGCCATTGGTGAGCCTGTAAAGAAGCCAGGTATCGATCGTGCCGAAGCAGGCCTCGCCGGCATCGATCTTGCTGCGGACGGCGGGGATGTTCTCGTAGAGCCAAACGAGCTTCGAACCCGAGAAATAGGGATCGATGAGGAGGCCGGTGCGTTCCCGGATGAGGGGTTCATAGCCTGCGGACCGCCAGCGGTTGCAGATGTCGACGGAGCGTTTGCATTGCCAGACGATAGCATTGCAAAGCGGCGTCCCTGAGCGGTCCCAGAGTACGAAGGTCTCGCGCTGATTGGAGATGCCGCAGGCGCGGATATCGTCGGGCCGGCCACCCCCGGATGCAAACGTCTCAAGACATTGCGCGACGGCAGTCAGTACATTTCGCAGGATCCCTTCCGGGTCCTGTTCGACATGTCCATTTTCGGGATATGACGTTTTTAATGTTTCCGCGCCTTTGGCGACTGGTTTCCCGTGTTCGTCGAACACCAACGCCTTGGTCCCGCTGGTGCCCTGGTCGATGCCTAAGATATAGTTCATGCTTCTTTTGAATTCATTTTATCTACGATCACCGATAACAGGATCACCACCCCTTTGATCACCTGTTGCCAGAACGGTGACACATCCAATAGCACCAATCCATTGTTAAGCACCCCGATGATGATGGCGCCGAGCACTGTGCCCATGATGGTGCCGCGTCCCCCGGAGAGCGAGGTGCCGCCGATGACGACGGCAGCGATCGAATCGAGCTCATAGTTGGTGCCGGCGTTGGGCTGCGCTGAATCCAGCCGGCTGGTGACCATGATCCCTCCCACCGCCGCGAGTATCCCGCCGAGGGTATAAACGATGATCTTTACGCGGTGTACGTGAATACCCGAGAGTCTTGCTGCCTGTTCGTTGCCCCCGATCGCATAGATATACCGGCCGAGCGGTGTTTTTTTCACAAGGATCAAGGCAAGGATCACGGCGGCGGCGGATATCCAAACGAGGACAGGAATGCCGAGCAGCCAGCCGGAACCGATATGATCGAATTTGGCGCCCAGACCTGAGATGGGATATCCTTTGGTCCATAACATCGTAAGACCGCGGGCGATGGTAAGCATCGCCAGGGTGGCCACGAAGGGGGGTACCCGAAATTTTGTGATCATCCAGCCATTGAAGAAACCGAGAGCGCCACCCATGAGCAAAGCGGCAACGATGGTGCCTAATAATGTGAACCCGATGAAGAGGTCGTGTGCGGGCCATGGGATACCATTCTTCCACAAACCCGCTGCGACTGCGCCGCTGAAGGCGAGTACGGAACCCACCGAAAGATCGATCCCGGCAGTGAGAACGACCAGGGTCATACCCACGGAAATGCAAACATTCACCGAGATCTGCCGGAGCACGTTCCAGCCGTTTTCGATCGTCAGGAATTTATTCGACAGAAGGCTCAGTGCCAGGCAAAGGATCAGCAGCGCGATGAAGCTCTGGAACCGGGTGAGTAAGGGGCGATATTTTGATAGAACCATGGGCATAGGTTTATGTCGTTGATGGGATGGCGGCTTTCAGGATATCGTCCTCGTTGGCCGTCGCGCGCGGGAAGACGCCGGTCAGCTTCCCTTCGCAGAGAACGAGGATGCGATCGGAGACGGCGAGGATCTCGGGCAGCTCGCTGGAGACGACGATGATACCCAGACCGCCTTCCGCGAGCTCGAGGATCAGCCTGTAGATCTCGTTTTTCGCGTTGACGTCGATACCGCGGGTGGGCTCGTCGAGCATCAGCACCTTTGGATTGGTGGCCAGACAACGGGCCAGGATGACCTTTTGCTGGTTGCCGCCGCTGAGATGCCGGACGGGCTGTTCGAGGTTTGGCGTTTTTATCCGGAGCGAGTCTTTGTAATGCATGGCCAGCGTTCTCTCTGCTTTGCCATTCACCAGCCCGTTGCGACCGATGGACCGGAGGACGCTCAGGCTGATATTGGTCCTGACATCGAGACCGGGGATCAGGCCGTCCTTTTTCCGGTCCTCGGGAACGAGGACGATACCGGCACGTATAGCGTCGCGGGGAGTCCGGATGTCGGACAATCTGCCTTCGATCTTCAGCTCGCCGGTGTAGTCGCCTGCGTGGAGACCGAGGATACATTCCAGCAATTCGGTCCGGCCTGCACCCATGAGCCCGAAGATGCCCAGGACCTCGCCGCGGTGGAGCGAGAAGCTGATGTCCCTGAGTATCTGTTTGGCGCCGGTTTTCCAGTTCAGTGTGGTGACCGAAAGCAATTCGCCGGTTTCGGATTGCGTGCGGGTATGTTCCAGTCTTGTGATCTCGCGGCCCACCATTTTGCTGACGATGGCGTCGTGATCGACGGATTGCATCGTACCTGTATCCGTGACCTGCCCGTCCCGCAGGACCACGAAGTCATCGGCAATGCGGAACAGTTCATCCAGCTTGTGAGAGATATAGGCGATGATCTTCCCTTCGGCGCGCAGCTGTTCGATAATACCGAAAAGGATGTCCACCTCGGTTTCGCTGATGGCGGAAGTGGGTTCGTCCATGATGATGACCCGGGATTCGAGGAGAAGCGCCTTTGCGATCTCCACCACCTGTTGCTGGCCGACTCTGAGATCGCGGATCAGGCTGTCCGGGGAGACGTTGAGTCTAAGCCGTTGCAGAAGCGCTGTGACACGTTCGCGCATGGCCTTTTTGTTCAGCAGGCCCCATCGGTCCGTGAGCTCGCGGCCGAGGAAGATGTTTTCGGTGATGGAGAGGTCCGGGATCAGGTTGAGCTCCTGGTGAATGATGGAGATGCCTTTTTCCTGTGCATCTCTGGGGTTGGCGAACCGGACCTCTTCGCCGTTAAGCAGGATGCGACCTTCGTAATCGGAGTAAACGCCCGAAAGGATCTTCATCAGCGTGGATTTACCCGCGCCGTTCTCACCAATGATAGCAGTGACGCTGGCCGGCCGCAATTGCATCGACACATCCCGGAGGGCGATCACTCCGGCAAAACGTTTTCCGATCTTTTCTGCAACTAGCAAATGTGCATTGTTTAACGTTATTGAATGGTGAGGATCATCGGGATTATTTCAAGGGTATCCGGTGAGGCGGCATTTTGTTGCAGCTCGAGACCTCCGGTAAGCCGGACGTTGTCGCCGACTTTTGCGGCTGTCCTGAAGGGCGGCAGGACCTGGTCCCGGATAAGTTTATTGAGCTCTTCCGAGACGGTGTTCATGTCCATGGTCGTCGTAAACTCGTCCACGGAGATCAGCCCGGATCCGTCACGGGCAGCGGTGCCGATGATATACCTTGTCGCCAGCAATACTTTTTGTGTGACGCCTTCGACGGCAACCGTAACAGATTCCGAGTCGATCTTTGTGATCTTGCCGGACCCTTTGACGAGGAAGAAGCGGTTGTTGCCGTTGTTTTGGGCATGCGACCAGGAGAAGGCTTTGGCGGGATCGCTTGTCAGCGTTTGGGCAAGCTGCCCGAGATCGATGGCCTTGTCCGGATGTGCCGGAAGGGTAGCATGCAGGAAATTTTCTGCATAGGCTTTTGCGTCGAAATCTTCCGCCCTGGCCTCCTTTTGGACGTCGCTGAGTTTTCGGGTATAGATCGAATTATATCCGACGAGAGCGATCGCGAACACGAGTAAGGTATATTTTATCGGTGAGCTCATGGGTTAATTCTTTTTGCCATATGCCGTGTATTTATCGATGTTAGCCTGGCTGACCACGTCCACAGGGATCGGGAGCTTGTGTGGAAAATCGCGTTTCCCCCTGAAATATTCGTCTGCGTCTGTAGCGGCCAGCTCGGCGATGATCTTTGGGAATTGCATGGCGGTTGCCGTTAGTTTCCCGTCTTTAATAGAATTGATGGCATCTTCGGCGCCGTCGAAACCGATGACCTTTACCTTGCCGGCCAGTCCTGCGGCGGTGAGCGCCTGCCAGGCGCCCATGGCCATGGCGTCGTTGCCAGCAAACACTCCATCGATGTCCGGATGCGCCTGGAGGATCGATTCCATCACCTCCATCGCTTTGTTCCGGTCGAAATCGGCACTTTGTTGCGCGACCATTTTCAGTTGCGGATAATTGTCGACCACACTATGAAAACCTTTTGAGCGGTTCCACGTATTGTCGTCGGAGACGATGCCCAGGAGTTCGACATAGTTGCCTTTTTTGTTCAGCGCCCTGACGAAAAGCTTGCCGAGGTCGATACATCCCGAGTAGCTGTCGGAGAGGATCTGTGAGGTTGCGGCGTCTTTGGAATCGATCTCGCGATCCATACAGAAAACGGGGATGCCGGCGTCTTTTGCTTTTTTGACGTTGATCACGGAGCCTTTAGCGTCGGTGGGATTGAAAAGGATGGCGTTATAGCCGGAAGCGATGGCATTGTCGAAATGATCGCTTTCCAGCGCGGTGTTGTTTTGCGAGTCGAAGATCTTCGATTCATAGCCCAGGGCTTTTGCTTTAGCGGCCGCGGTTTGGGCGAGATAGACAAACCATGGGTTATTGAGGGTCGAGACCACGATAGCGATCTTTTTGGGTGCATGATGATCGTCGCCGGGTGAGCAGGCTGCCAGCATCAGGCTTAGCGATAGAAGGGCAATCGTTAATTTTTTCATGGCTTGTACTATTTACCTAAAAGATCGAGTGCGGTGGCGGTAAGCCCTTCGCCGGAAATGCCGTAGTGATCGAATATCTCGTTTTGCGAACCGGTGACGGTGTATTCGTCGGGGATACCGACAATGCGGAAGGGCTTGCCGTATCCATATTGCAACAGATAGGACGCGCAGGCCTCGCCGAGACCTCCGTAGATGCTATGTTCTTCCACTGTGATGATCGCTGCCGTTGTGGCGGCTGTCTCGCGCAACAAGGTAGTGTCCAGCGGTTTGATCGTGTGCATGCTGATCACCGTGGCTTCGACGCCATGGGCTTCGCGCAAGACGGCGGCGGCTTCCAATGCGGGCTGGACGGTCTCGCCGGTAGCGATAAAGGCCAGGTCGCCGCCTTTTGTGATCACCCGCCCCTTACCGAAACGAAAGGTATTGCCCCGATCGGTGGTGAGGAGCGGCATATTCTTTTTCCCAAAACGGAGATAGATCGGGTGTGACGATGCTGCGGCCTGTCTGATCGCCTCTTCGGTTTCGAAGTTGTCGGCGGGGGCGGCAACTATGAGGTTGTTAATGGCTCTGAGCGCTGCGAAATCGTGGAGGCTGTGGTGGGTGGAACCCAGTGCCCCATAACTCACGCCCGCGCTGATGCCGATGAGCTTCACCGGGTTATCCGAATAGGCGACATCGTTCTTTATCTGCTCAAGCGCCCGGGCGGTGAGAAAGCATGCGGGCGATACAGCGAAGGTCTTTTTGCCGGCGGAGGCCAGGCCGGCCGCGACGCCCACGAGGTTTTGTTCGGCGATGCCGATCTCTACGATCTGGTCGGGAAATTTTTTTCCGAAAGGGACGAGCTTACCCGAACCCCGGGAATCGCTGGTGACGACGACGATGTCCCTGTCCGTCGCCGCCAGTTCCTGCAAGGTGGCGGAGAAGACTTCCAGATTGGGTTTTGCTCCGGGTTTGCTTTCTACGACTATACTGGCCATGATCTTGTTTTTTAAATGACGGCGTCGCCCAGTTCTTTGAGGGCGAGCGTATATTGTTCCTGGTTGGGTACCCCGTGATGCCAGCTCAGCGTGTTCTCCATGAAGCTGATCCCTTTGCCTTTTACGGTATGGGCGATCACGAGGCTGGGTCTGTCTTTTTCGAAAGGCAGACTGTCGAAGGTCGTCTGCAGCGCTTTGAGATCATGCCCATCGACATGGGTAACGGCCCAGCCAAAGCTTGAGAATTTCCTGTCGATGGGGTCGGTATTGCAAACGTCTGCGGTGGGACCGGTGATCTGCAGACCGTTGTAGTCGATGATCGCGCAGAGATTGTCGAGCTTGTAGTGCGCGGCGGTAAGGGCAGCTTCCCAGTTGGAACCTTCGGGCAGCTCGCCGTCGCCCATCAGTGTAAAGACACGGTAGTCCTTTTTGTCCATTTTGGCTGCGAGAGCCGTGCCTACCGCGATTGGCAGACCATGGCCGAGGGCGCCGGTGTTTTGTTCTACGCCATTGACTTTGCGTGTGGGGTGACCGATATAGTGCGATCTGTATTTGCAGAGTGTATTCAGATCGGATTCGGGAAAGAATCCTTTGTCCGCGAGCACTACAAAGAGCGCTTCCACACAATGTCCTTTGCTTTGGATATACCTGTCCCTGTCGGGCGATCTGAAATTTTCCGGGTTTACGTTCAGGGTGTGGTTATAGAGAACGTTGAGGATATCGATACAGGAGAGGCTTCCGCCCGTGTGACCCGCGCCCGCCCTGACGATGTACTTCAGGATGTTTCGGCGGTATTGAGTCGATCTTTTTGCGAGTTCATTGTCTGTCATAGTTTACGATTTATGATGGTACAGTTCCCAGCCCATGTAGTTGCCGAGGGCTTCTTCGAGTATCCGGGCCGTCTTCGAGGCATTCATGACGACGTGGTGTTCGAACCCGTTGCGGCAGACATATTGCATCAGCCCCTGCAGATCGGCGATCTGCGCGACGGCGCGGTTGCCGAAGGTATTCAGCGGATCGTCGGTGAGGACGCCTTCGCCGACATAGGCTTTGATGATGCCTTTCGGATCATCGGTGCTGATCCGGCCATAGGTAAGGGGATTGGCCGGGGTGCGGCCGTCGAGCGCTCCGTAAGTATTTTCTACGCCCACGGTCGTGCCGATGATGGGTGCGTTGCTGATCTGGATGTCGGGTAAAAATGATTTGGCCCAGTTGCCGCAATGAAAAAGCACGCATTTGGTGTCGTCGTCGGCATAGTTGTTATTCCAGTCTACCAGTGCGCTGGGTGAGCCCGAAGCCAGCTGCATCGCATACATGCTAAGGGTGCCGGTGACATCGACCTCGCAGGCGCTGGGCAGCATGTTCTCGCTCATGATGCTCATGCTGGTGCAGACGTTGCAGCCAAAATTCTGCTGCAGTGAGGTCCAGCACTGAATGGCGGTGGCGTCGAGATAATGTTCTTCCATGAACTGGTTGAGTATGACGTCGAGTTTCGCGATCTGGAGCATGGCTTCGTTTGGAGTCTTGCCTTTCGGGGCATAGGCCAGGATCTTGTCGAGATGGGCCTTTACCGGCGCATCGTCTTTGGTGAGCCGGCCTGCACGGCCGAGGATCTCGGAAAGATCGACGGTGGTCACGGAAATGCCGTTGCGTTGGAGGATCTTTTCGCTATATCGAACTGTGTTGAAAGCGCCGGGGCGGGCGCCGACGGCGCCGATACGGACCTTGCGAAGACCGCGGACGACGCGGCAGATGGCGACGAAGTCTTTAAGCTCTGTTTCGAAGCCCGGGTCTTTTGGGTGTAGCACGTGTTTGCCCGTGAGCGTATACCGGATACCGTATTGATACAGGTTGTTGCAAACGGAGATCTTGCCGCACCAGGAATCGCGGCGGCGGGCTACATCCAGTTTGTTGAGCTCGTCGGGGTAGGCCTGGATCAGCACGGGGACATTGAGTCCGGAGAGCTTGATCGTTTCTGCTACACCTTTTTCGTCGCCGAAATTCGGCAGGATCACCAGAATGCCTACGATCGTGTCGGCGTGTTTGGAAAACAGCGCGGCGCATTTGCGGGCATCGGCAAACGTTTCCACGCCACCTAATTTGGTATCTGATTCTTCGGGAAGGATGGCATTCAGTCCCAATTTGTCAAATTGTCCAAGGATGTCCCGGCGGGCTTCCGAGACTAATTTGTCGGGGAAGAAATCCCGATTGCCGATAATAACTCCTATGCTGACCTTTTCGTTCATGTTTGATTTATTTAGTTGGCGAGGATCAGTCCGATCTCGTTGTCTTCAAAGATGCGTCTATCGCGTTCGCTGATACCGGGGTCGGTGATCACGTAGTTGATCAGGGACAGCGCGCCAAGGCTGGCGAAAGAGCTTTTCCCGATCTTGGTGCTGTCGGC
>DASYSV010000464.1:0-8365 GCA_036010185.1 Puia sp. | reverse complement strand
AAGGCGATATCGTGCTCATGGATGACGGTTGCAAAGTACAGGGTTATTGTTCGGATATCAGTCGTTGCATCGTCTATGGGGCGGAGCCTACAAAACGTCAGCGGGAGATCTGGGATCTCGAAAAGCGGGCCCAGGCGGCGGGGTTTGCCGCGGCGAAGGTCGGTGCTCCCTGTGAGAATGTCGATGCAGCGGCCCGGAAGGTGATCACGGATGCCGGTTTTGGACCCGGGTATAAGATACCCGGTCTTCCGCACAGGACGGGTCATGGCATCGGGATGGATATCCATGAGTGGGGGAATATGGTGAAGGGGAATAAGGCTCCGCTCCTGCCCGGCATGTGTTTCAGCGTCGAGCCGATGGTAGCCATCTATGGGGAGTTCGGAGTGAGGCTCGAAGATTGTGCTTATATGACGGAGGACGGCCCGCGGTGGTTTTCGGAACCCAGCCCGGCCATCGACAGGCCATTTGCTTCGTGATCCCTATCTTTATGCCATGAACAGAAAGCTCATTCTTTTGCTCGCGGGGGTGTTTTGCCTGCGTGCTGTCCGGGCCCAGATAGAATTCGAAAAGATCGATACGACGATGAAAGTCGGCAAGACCGGGTACCGGATCAATTGCCGCAACAAGGAGGTTGGAGAGAACCAAATGAGTATCCGGCCCATCGGTTTCGAGAGTCCCGCCAATCAGGGCATGAATTTTCCCGTCAGGGGGAGAATATCGAAGGCCATGGTGGACGATCTGAACGGAGATGGGGTGGCGGACCTGATCCTGTTCATCTATACCGACAGTGCGGCGATACACGGGACGGTACTGGCCTTTATCTCGGATGGTACAAAATCCATAGTACCGGCGGGATTGCCCGATGTCGCGCTGGATGGAAAGCTGAACGGCGGCTATAAGGGACATGATCAATTCTCCATGCTGGAAGGCACGCTTTTGCAAAGATTCCCTATCTATAAACCCGGCGATAAGGACGTGCCCACGGGGGGCAACCGGGTGATCCAATATCAATTGAGTAAAGTTGAAGGCGGCGGATACAAATTCGCCGAGATGCGGTCGTACGACACGCATTAGCGAACAACTTCATCTTGCAAATAAAAACAAGCATGCAATTTAAACTGGTCCTGCGGGGTGTCCTGATATTCGCGGGCGTGCCGTTTCTGGCGACTGCCCAGTTCCCGGTGGGAAGGATCGTCGATAGCGTCGTTTGCAAGGCCGATGCCTCGCAATCCTACGCCGTCTATATTCCTGTGGCCGGCGGGAAAGAGGCTCTACCCGCCGTGTATTTCTTCGATTCGCATGGTGCGGGCGCATTACCGTTGTTGAAATACAGGAGGCTTGCCGACATCTATGGATGCATCCTTATCGGCAGCAATAATTCGAAGAACGGCAATGATTGGAACACTACTGAAACGATCTGGCGCCGGCTATCGGAAGACACGCATCAGCGCCTGAAGATAAACGGGGCGCGTCTTTATACCGCGGGTTTCTCGGGCGGGGCCAAGGTGGCGAGCTTCGTTGCCATACAGCATCCGGAGATAAAAGGCGTCATCGTCAATGGAGCGGGGCTGCCCGACGGCGTTTCGGCGGGCGATTTCCCTTTCAGCATTACAGCCATCGCGGGTGAGGGCGATATGAATATGACCGACCTGGTAGCGTTGGATGGGCAATTAGACAAGACGCGGACCCGGCATCGGATATTGTTCTTCGATGGGAAGCACGAGTGGGCTCCGGAGACTACGATGCGAACGGCCTTTATAGGATGGCAGTTGGACGCCATGGAGGCGAAGCTCATTCCCCGCAATGAGGCGTTTATCGATGCCTGGGTTTCGAAAAGCAGACAACAGGAAGAGGCATTTGAGCGGGACAGCAGACTCATAAAGGCCTGGCAGGAATGCCGGCTTTCGGTCCGTCTTTTGGAAGGCCTGACCGATGCCCGATGGTTCAGGGAAAAAGCGGCTTCATTGGAATCGAATGCGCTATATCGGAAGCAACGACAACAGGAGCAGACCCTGCTGGTCAGCGAGGAGAATACGAAGGCGGATTACATGCAGCATTTTCAGCAGGGCGATAGGGTATATTGGGCGAAGACGATCGACGGTCTCCGGGCGAAGGCCGTCGCGAAAACGGCGGAAGGGGCCATGTATCAGCGGCTGCTCGCCTATCTCTCACTGGCATTTTATTCCATCAGCAATCAAATGATCAATGCGGGTCAGAACGCCGCCGCCCGCCATTTTACCGATCTGTATAAAATGGATGATCCCACGAACAGTGAGGCCTGGTATTTCTCGGCCATCCTCGATGCGCGCGAGGGGAACGCGCGCGCTGCGCAAAGCGACCTGGCGACGGCTGTAAGATATGGGTTCAATGACAAGCGCCGTTTGCGGCAACAGCCCGAATTTAAACAAATGAGGATCGATCTTTCCGGTCCCGAAAGCAAAATGCATCCCTGATGAAAAAGAACAAGGACGACATCGGGAAGGCCTTATCGGCCATCCTGCCGGCGGACCGTATCAAAACGCGTTATATCGACCTGGTGACGTATGGCTCGGACGCGGGTTTTTATTATCTGCTTCCGAGGGCGGTAGTGCAACCCGTATCGGAAGGGGAGATCGTCGCACTTTTCGAATTTTCCCATCGACTGCGGATCCCGTTGGTCTTCCGTGCCGGGGGAACGAGTCTTTCCGGGCAATCGATCACGGCTGGGATATTGGTCGAGATCGGCCGGCATTGGAATCGTATAAACATCACCGATAGCGGGCAGACCGTCGAAGTAGGACCGGGGATAACGGGTGCGATGGTCAACGCGCGTTTAAAGGCGTACGGGCGAAAGATCGGCCCTGACCCTTCGAGCATCGGATCGGCCCTCATGGGCGGGATCCTTTCCAACAACTCGAGCGGTATGTGTTGCGGGGTGGTCAACAATTCCTATCATACGACCAGGGCGGTGCGTTTCATCCTTCCCAACGGGAAGACCTTCGATACGGGTGTTTCGGGCGAGCGCGAAAGATTCGAAAAGGAATGTCCGGAGATATCGGGAGAGCTGAATCAGCTGTCGGCCGTTCTTGCGGCGGATACGTCGTTGCGGAACAGGATCCGCGATAAATATCGCATAAAGAATACGGTGGGCTACTCGCTGAATGCCTTTCTCGACTATTCGCACCCCCTGGACATTTTGGCGCATCTGCTGATCGGGGGAGAAGGCACGTTGGGATTTATCGCGGGAGCGGTATTGGAGACCATTCCGCAATATCCCTGCCGGTCGACGGCATTGGTGTATTTCCGCGATCTGTATGCGGCGTGTGAAGCGATCCCCGTTCTTATAGAGACGGGGGGGGAGGCGGTGGAGCTCATGGACCGGGCCTCATTGCGTGCCGTGGAGGATATACCGGGAATGCCGCCGTTGATACGGGAATTACCGGCGGCTGCAGCGGCTTTGCTGGTGGAATACCAGGATGAGAATGATGCCGCGTTGCAGGCGAAGATCGTAGCGTTCATGGGGCATGTGCCGGGTCTTTCGTTGTTGCATGCTCCGGAATTCACCACCGACGTGAAAGAGCAGGACCTGTTGTGGAAAGTGCGGAAGGGATTATTTCCTTCCGTGGGGGCCGTAAGGAAGAGCGGCACTACTGTAATACTGGAAGATATAGCGTTTCCTCCCGGACGTCTTGGCGACGCGTTGACCGATCTGCGGGCGTTGTTCGATAAGCACCGGTATCCCGATGCCATAATTTTCGGGCATGCAAAAGACGGCAATATCCATTTTGTCATCACGCAGTCCTTTCATACGGACGAAGATGTCAGGAAATACGACGTGTTCATTCAGGAAATGGTCACGCTGGTGGTTGACCGTTATGGGGGCGCATTGAAGGCCGAGCACGGGACGGGGAGGAATATGGCGCCTTTTGTAGAAACGGAATGGGGGACCGATGCCTATATGATCATGCGTCGGCTAAAGCGGTGTATCGATCCGGAGAACCTGCTCAATCCCGGGGTGATCATCTCCGATGACGAGCGGGCGCATATCCGGGACATCAAGCAGCTGCCGTCCGTGGAACAGGAGGTGGACAAATGTATCGAATGCGGATATTGCGAACATGTGTGTCCGAGCCGGGACCTTACGCTGACTCCCCGGAGGAGGATCGTCGCCAGGCGCGTGCTTCGGTTGCTGGAGGCGAGCGGGGACAGGGAGAACCATGCGTTGCTGTTGGAGCAATACCAATATGACGGGCTGGATACCTGCGCGGTCGATGGTCTGTGCTCGGCCGCCTGCCCGGTAGATATCAACACCGGCGACCTGGTAAAGCGATTGCGGCGTGAGGATCATAGCCGGTGGGGGAACAGGATGGCGTTGTGGGTGGCTAAGCATTTTCGGACAACCGAACGGGTTGTGGGTGCGGGACTGCGGATCGGTGCGGGTATCAATCGCCTGTTCGGGGCAAAGACGATGACCAGGCTGACGAAGGGTATGCGAAGGATCGTTCCGGGAATGCCTGTTTGGCCAGTAGAATTGGGAGCGGTGTCGTCGATGCCGAGAGGTTCCGGTGGATCAAATGGCAGTGTAGTGTATTTTCCGGCGTGTGTATCGCGGATCATGAGCGTGAAAGGGCAGTCGGTCATGGATGCCATGGTCAGCGTCTCGCGGAAAGCGGGTATCGGTGTAATAATACCTGATACGGTGAAGGGAGCCTGTTGCGGTCAATTGTTCTCTTCGAAGGGCTATGGGCCGGCGTTCGGGTATACCGCCAACAGGATCGTCGATTATTTGTGGGAGGTCACCCGGCAGGGGAAGATCCCTGTGGTGACCGACCTCAGCTCATGCGCATATACGTTGATGCATATTCGCGGTGTGTTGGATACAGAGGGCCTGCAGCGCTATGACAAACTGGTGATCATGGATAGCGTAGACTATTTACATGACATGGTGCTGCCGCTTGCGGCGGAGGTGCGGCGGGAAGAAGAGGTAGTGTTGCATCCCGTTTGTTCGTTGCAGAAGATGAAGACTTACGATAAGCTGGTGTCGGTGGCCAGGCATTTCTCGAAGGCGGTCACCGTGCCGCTGCAGGCTGGATGTTGCGGAATGGCCGGCGACAGAGGGTTTTTGTTCCCGGAGCTAACGGATGCGGCTACGCGTGGGGAGGCAACCGAGGTGCGTCAGCGGGAGTATGACGGTTACTATTCTTCGGCCGTCAGCTGCGAGCTTGCCCTGACCCAGGCGGTCGGCAAAGATTATGTTTCCGTTTTGTTCCTTGCCGACCGCGCGATGAAGGATGGGGACTCCGATCGCCCGATGCGATGAAGCCGTTATTTCATGATGAGGATCGTTTTTGTAATGATGGTGCCGTCTGCCGTCGCGAATCTCAGGATATAGACACCATTGTTGAAATGCGTCGTCAGTCGTGTCGTTCCGCCCGTAATGGAGGCTGTCTGCTGCATCAGGAGTCTTCCTCCCAGATCGAACCATTGGACGCTGGCTATCGATTGATTATTGCCGAGCCCGTCGATATAGACGATGCCCGTTGACGGATTGGGATAGACCGAAACCGCACTCGTTTTGGAGAAATCGACCGATACGATGTTGGACCAGGTGGAATTCCCGTTCAGATCGGTTTGTCTCAGGCGGTACCAGGTGGTGCCCGTGTACGGTTTCGGATCCACCGCGGAATAATACAATGGCAGACTGCTGGTGCCGTTGGGCGCCGCCGAATTTACCCTGGTCAGGTCGTCGAAACTTATGCCGTCCTTACTTTTTTCAACCGTGAAATAATCGTTGTTCGACTCGGTAGCGGTCTCCCAGGTGAGATCGACCTGCGTATTATCCGGCTTGGCATTGAAGTACAGCAACTTCATGGGCAGCACATTGCTTCCGCCGATACGATTGGCGAGAGCGAATGTCGAGAACGAATTGAAGGCCGTAGGCGACGACGTCGAGATGATGCTGCCTATGAGATCGGCGCCGCCGCTATAGGGAGGCGCGCCCGTACCCCCGATATCGATCCATTTGGTGGGCGTCAGGTAGGTATTCTTGACGATGGTGAGCGTACTGCCGTCCGTCACATAGTCATTGGCACCGAAGAATATCTGGATGGTCTGGTTGCCGCTGAGACCCGCCGTTGGCTGGTTGGTTCCGGAAGCGTCCGTCCTGCCGATGATATAATAGTGCATGCTCGAAACGATCTGCACGCTGGGAGGCATGGTATACCCCAACGCATAGGCGCTGGCATTGTATAGTTGCACCGTATAGGTATACAGCGTCCCGTTGGTATGGCTGACGGTGAGGACAACCGGTCTGCAATCCGGGGCCGTACCGATGGGGAAATTGAGTGCGGTCGAGCCCGCGGATGATTTCTGGTAGCGCATCGGCCCGTTGACATAACTGGTGGACAGTGCCGTGCCGGCCGCGGTAGCCGAGCCGTTTAGCATCGTCAGGATATAGGCGGTGGAAGTGTTGAGCAGCCCCGAGGTCAGCGTCAGGTTGGATGACACGTTGATCGATGTATTGAAAAGGGTCACGCCGCTACCGGTATTATTGATCACCAGCCGGGTAAAGACGGGGGTAGCCGTACCTGCGGTCGCATAGATATTTTGTCCACCCGAGCCCGTAAAGGTAGCGGTACCGCTGCCGGCGCCGAAGGTAATGGCCGAAGCCGCAGGCGAGGTGACGGTTAAATTACCGGAATAGGTACAATTGGCATTGTAGTTCGGATAGACAGCGCCGGAGCCTGCTTTGACGAAGGCGACGTCGCCGTTGTAAGCGTCCGTCGCGCTGGTGCTCATCATCAGGTAGCCGGTACCGTTGTTCGTGAAGAGGTTGGTGCCATTGAAGATATTATTTCCGATGCTTTGGTCATTGGTGGTACCCGTCTTCGTGCTATTGACGTTGTTGTTGAAGGTAGAGACATTGAAGAACAAAGACGGACTCGATGTCGTAGTAGGCCCGTTGAAAGTCGAGGAAGGGCCGAATGTAAGAGTTCCCGTGCCGGTCAGCGTGATATTTTGACCCGTGGCGCCCAATTGCGTGAACTGCCGGAGAAGCAGGGTCCCGGCGGTGAATCCGATGGTACCCACGGAAATGGTATTTCCGGCATTGAGGGTAGCCGTGGCCGAGCTGTTCCCGGTACAGAACTGGACTCCGGTTCCCGCGGTGCTGTTGACCAGGATATTGTTGGTAAACGTCGTGCCGGCGGAATAGGAGCTGACATAGATGCCCGTATTGGCTCCCGGAGTATTGCTGAACGTGGTCACCCCGCCGAAAATATTGTTAGGGCTGTTATAGGCCACATAGACCGTGCTGGTGCCGGTGTTGTTGAAAGCAGCCGTATTATTGAACTGATCGGAATTGCCGTTGCCCAAAAGGAGGTAGCCGGCACCTGCGTCCGTGATAGTGGTTATGCCGTTGAAGATATTATTACCACTGCTATTGTCATTGGTGGAACCGGTTTTTGTGCTCGTGACAGCGCCGTTGAATGTACATCCGTTGAAATACAGACCCGGGCTCGTGGAAACCACATTACCTCCCAGCGAGGAAGAGGGCCCGAATTGCAGATAGGTGGCGGTGCTGGCCAGCGCAAGGCTGATGGGCGAGTTACCCAGCTGGGTGAACTGCTTGAGGATAAGATATCCGGCATTGAGACCGGTGCCGCCAGCCTGGATCGACTTGCCTGCGGCAAGGGTGGCCGTCGCCGTCGTACTGCCGCCGCAGAACTCGATACCCTGTGCGCTGCCGGCCGTGTTGACATATATGTTCCCGTTGAACTGGTTGCCGGTAGTGGCCCAGCAGGGCAGGAGGCGTTCCGAGCCGTTATCGGTGAACGTAACGTCGTTGTTCCAGATATCCGCGTTGACATTACCCATCAGCAGGAAACTGGTGCCGCTGTTGGTTATGGAGCTGACCCCGTTGAACACGTTGCCGCCCTGGCTATAGTCCCCGGTGGTGCCCGTCTTGGTACAAATGGTGGTACCGTTGAACGTACACCCGTTGAAGAACAGGGTAGGGCTCGAGGAGTTGACGTTCCCATCGAAGGAGGAAGAAGGGCCATAGGTCAGATTACCCGTCCCTGTCAGTGTCAGGCTTTGCGGTGTCGCGCCGACCTGGGTAAAATGGCGGAGAAGCAGGGTCCCCGATGAAAATCCTGCCGGTCCGATGGAAATGGTATTTCCTGCCGACAGCGTGGCGGTTGCGGTGGCGTTGCCGCCGCAGAACTGAACGCCTTGTCCGTTGTTGCTGCCGACGATGATATTATTGCTGAAGGACGTACCGGCGGAGTTCCAGCTGACATATATGCCCGTATTGGCCGTAGGTGTATTATTGAAGGTAGTGACCCCGCCGAAAACGTTGCTCGTGCTGTTATACGCAACATAGATG
>DASYSV010000458.1:0-8995 GCA_036010185.1 Puia sp. | reverse complement strand
GAAGATGCAAAACTATCCGTAGACGCCTCATTGCTCCTGCATGGCAAATACATCCTGGTCCAGAAGGGAAAAAAGAATTACTACCTCGTGTCGGTAGCCTAGCTCAGCAAAGCCGGCTGTTCGCGATATGTCTTAAGAACAAATTCTCCAAACAACGTATTCGCCCATGCAAACCATGGCCGCGTATACTTTGTCGCGTCATCTTTATGGAAAGACTCATGCATGAGCCCCTTCCCGGCATGACTATTCTGCAGCAATTTCAAACACTTAGCCACCTCCATCGAATCATGGCTGGTCAACCCTCGTATCACGATACTGATCGGCCAGATCATATTCAACCCCGCATGCGGACCGCCGATGCCTTCCCCGGCCTTGCCTTTAAAATAGAAAGGATTCGATTCACTCAGCACCATCCGCCTCGTATTCTGATACACGGCATATCCACGCTTCTCCGGGTGGATCACCGAAAGATCACCTGAATAATGCGGCGACTGCAGATACGGCAATGCCAGCAGGCTCGGCACATTGGCGTCATCCATAAACGTATGATTGCCGAACCCATCCGCCTCATAAGCGAATACTTCACCATATACCGGATGGGTGACAATAGCGTGCTCGATCAATGCGCCCGCCAGTTCTTCCTCCAGCGAAAAAGCCCGTCCCTCGAGATCCTTGCCCGTCGACATCGCGGTAAGCATCGTCCGAAGATCGCGAAGACTATTGAGCGCAAAGATATTCGAAGGTATCAGGAACGGATAGATCGTCGCATCGTCGCTCGGACGGAACATCGAATGTATGAGCCCGACCTTCTTTGTCGGATATCCATATCCGCCCATCGGCACGCCGTCGGTAGCCCAGCTCGTCTTCCGCTGAAAACTATAAGGTCCCTCCCCGTCTTTGCGCTGCTGTTCCCGAAAGGTCTGTAACACCTTCTGCATCGCGGCCAGCCAGTCTGCATCGAAAGGAGAAGTATCGCCGGTCATCTGCCAGTATCCATGCGCCAGCCGGATGGGATAACAAAGACTGTCGATCTCCCATTTCCGTTCGTGGATGCCAGGTTTCATATCCGTGATATCCGTTGCCTTCCATTCGCTGATCTTCGTATCGTCCTTATAAAAGGCATTGGCATACGGATCCTTCAGGATACATCGGGTCTGCTGGTGGATGACCCCGTGGATCAGCTGCTGCAGATCTTTGTCGGTCTTGCATAGTGAAAGATACGGCCACACCTGCGCGCTGCTGTCCCTCAACCACATGGCGTCGATGTCGCCCGTGATGACATAGGTATCGGGCCGGCTATCCGTCATCGAAAAATCCACCGTTGTGTCTAAAGTATTGGGGAAACAGTTCTCGAACAACCAGCCAAGCTCTTTATTGCCGATCGTCTCGCGCACCTCGCGGATCGTCTTTTCCACCGACAGGCTTTTGAATTTTCTTTTCGCCTCAGGTATCCTTACCACCGGGAAATCAGGCGGGACCATCGCCCCCATCAATCGACCACCTCCGATCATTCCCGCTCCCGCCACCAAACCCTGCCGTAAAAATCTTCGTCTTTTCATATCCCGCAAACTACATCATTTTATTCACTCTTCGCCACCGGCCACGCGTCAGATAGAACACTACCACTCCTATCGCGGCCAGCCACACCCCATACAGCGCCACCGGGCCCGTGTGGTACAACACGAACAACCAGACGATCACGGACAATATCACGGGAGCCGGGTATAGCCACATTTTGAAAGGCAGTCCCGTCGTACCCTTCCTCTTCCGCAACACCACCACCCCGATCGCCTGCGCGACAAACTGCACCAGGATACGCATCGCCAATATCGCACTGATCGCATACTCGAGCTTCAACCGCAGACTGAACACGAGTCCCAACGCCCCGATGAACAACAGCGACACATAGGGAAAATCCTTCGTCGGATGCAGCCGCGCGAACACCGGAAAGAAATGCCCGTCGGCCGCCGCCGCATAGGGCACCCGCGAATAGCCGAGAACCACCGCGAACAAGGACGCAAAGGCGATCCACAACACCAGCACGGTGACAACCACCGCCATCCGGTGGCCATAGATCTTTTCCATGAAAAGGCTGACGACAAAATTGGAGTGCATCGCCTGCTGCCACGGTATGACTCCGACCACACTGATATTCATAGCGAGATACAACGCGCCGATGCAAAAGATCGAAATAAAGATGCTGCGGGGGATATTGCGCCCGGGGTCCTTGATCTCGCCGCCCAGGTGACAAACGTTGTAATAACCGAGGAAACTATAGATCGTTTTAACGGAGGCCTGACCCACCAGGGTCATGAATGCCCAGCTGAATAGGGATTGATTTGCCGAAGGGAAACAACTGTAGGGGACCGTGCGATGCGTGAACCCGGCGACGATGATGAGTAATATGGTAATGATCACGCCGGCCCACAGGAATACGGTTATCTTCCCGATCGCGCGGATATTGCGGTACAACAACGCGATAATGATGACGACCACCGTCCCGGAGACGGCCTTTTCTCCCCAATAACCCATCGGCACGATATAACCGAAATATTGTGCGAAACCGATGGCACCCGATGCCACGACCAACGGGGCCTGCAGACAGGTTTGCCAGATAAACAGGAAGGACATCAACGGTCCCCATTTAGTGCCATAAGCTTCTTTCAGGAAGTTATAGCTTCCTCCCGCCAGCGGATACGCCGCCCCCAGTTCGCTCCAGATCATCCCGTCAATGAGCGCGGTCACCGCGCCGAATACCCAGGCCCATAGGAATAGGTTACTGTTGATAACGCTAATGACGATGGTCATCGTGACGAAAGGCCCGATGCCGACCATGTCGATCATATTGATGGAGGTAGCCTGGAGCAGACCGATCTCCCGCTTCATGTGTTGGCAAATTCCCTGATACCCGCGATCAGTTTGTCCAGATCGATGGTGGTGGTATACACATTCGGTGTCACGCGGATCCCATGCAGGTTTTCCCAGTTGATGGCAACGGTATGGACCTTGTAGGTGGTGAAAAGATATTCCTCCAGCGCGGATGCCGTCTTACCTTCGACGCTAACCATACCGATAGCGCAGCCGAAACCTTTCTTTTGCGAAGTTGAAATTTTAACCCTCGGCACATCTTTTACCGCCGTCATCCAATAGTTCTTCAGATAGAATAGCCGCTGCTCCTTCCGCGCCGCGCCGATCATATCATAGAAATCGATGGCCTTCCCGATGGCCTGCTCGATAAAAAACGGCCGGGTCCCAAGGTTCTCGAATTTCCGGATGTTGTCGGACTTCGGCTCGCCGGCGGCAAACAGCGGATACAACGGGCCGATCTTGTCCTTTCTTACATAGAGCATGCCGCTCCCGATACAGGCCGCCATCCATTTGTGAAGACTGGTCCCGAAATAATCGGCACCTAGTGAAGGAATGCTGAATTCAAAATGAGCGAAGCTATGCGCACCGTCGACCAGCACTTCAATTCCACGTTGATGCGCGGCATCCGCGATCTTCCGCGCCGGGATGATCTGACCGTTCCAGTTAATCACATGTGTGACATGCACAACCTTGGTCTTCGCGGTAAATGCTTTTACATATTGCGACGCCAGGTACTCATTGTCTTCGCTCGGCAGCACGAGATCCACCCATACGATACGGATGCCTTCGCGCAGCTCGCGTTGCTTCCAGGCATTGATACAGTTGGGATAATCGTATTTGCAAACCACCACCTCATCGCCCGCCTTCAGGGGCAGCCCGAAGATCACCGTCTCCAGCGCTTCCGAGGCGTTGCGGTTGATAGCGATCTCTTCAGGCGAACAGCCCGCAATCCGCGCGAGGTCCTTACGCAACGGCTCCCTCCCCTGGTCGAGTATCCGCCACATATAATAGCTGGGCGCCTCGTTTGAAAAATCGAGATACCTCTTCATGGCCTCCTGCACGACCTTCGGCGACGGCGACACCCCCCCGTTATTTAGATTGATCAGCTCCGGGCTGACCGTAAAGGACTGCTGCACGTAATACCAAAAATCCTCATCCCCCGCCAGCTGTTGCGGCGATCGCTCCTCCGCACCCAACAACGCCCTGTCGAGATTGCGGCTCCACGCCGGACGCGCCAGCGTCGCCAAAAAGGCCGTAGCGGAAAATTTTCCCATCGCGTCGATAAAGGAACGTCGGTTAAAGGCAGGCATACGTGTAGCAGTTTAGTGCCCCCAATATAAGCATTCTGCCCCACTTCCCGCTTCCCCCATTGCTCGCCCGCCCCTCTCATTCCCGCTTCCTATTAAATCGTACCTTCACCCCCGCATGAAGTATTACATCATTGCCGGTGAAGCCTCCGGCGATCTCCATGGCTCCAATCTCATCCGACAACTGAAAGAACAGGATCCTCAGGCCGACGTCCGCTGCTGGGGCGGCGACAAGATGCAGGCTTCCGGCGGCCACGTCGTCAAACACTATAAAGAGCTTGCCTTTATGGGATTCGCCGAGGTAGTGATGAATCTTCGTACCATCTTCCGCAACATGGACTGGTGCAAACAGGATATCCTAAAATATCGGCCCGACGTCCTCATCCTGATCGATTACCCCGGCTTCAACATGCGCATCGCCAAATGGGCCCACCACCTTTCATCGCCATCGGCCGAAGCGCTCCATCCCAACCGGCCATTTCCTATCGTCTATTATATCTCTCCCCAGGTTTGGGCCTGGAAAGAAGGCCGCGTCCGCCAGATCCGGGCCAACGTCGACAAAATGCTCGTCATCCTTCCATTCGAGCAGGCCTTTTACAAAAAATGGGACTATCCCGTCGAATACGTCGGTCATCCGCTCGTCGAGGTCATAGACGAAGCCCGCACGCAGCCTTCCCCGCCGTCACTCGCTAAATCCCCATCCGCACCCGCCTCCCCATCCGTACCCGGCTCCTCATCCGCACCCGGCTCCTCATCCGCACCGGCCTCCTCATCTGCACCCGCCTCCCCATCTGCACCCGCACCCCCCCCTTTCGACAAACCCGTCATCGCGCTCCTCCCCGGCAGCCGCAAACAGGAGATCCTGAAAAAACTCCCCATTATGCTGCAGGTGAGCCGCGACTTTCCCGACTACCAATTCGTCGTCGCACAGGCTCCCGGTCTAGAACCCGATTTCTATGAACACCTTCTCGCCGGCTACTCCAATGTCGCTTCCGTAACCAACCAGACCTATGCGCTGCTATTAATGGCCAGGGCCGCCTGTGTCACCTCCGGCACCGCCACCCTCGAGACTGCCTTGTTCGGCGTACCCGAAGTGGTCTGCTATAAAGGAAGCCCCATCTCCTATCAGATCGCCCGCCGGCTGATCCGCGTAAAATACATCTCCCTTGTCAATCTGATCATGGACCGTCTCGTCGTCCATGAATTGATCCAGGACGATCTCACCCCCCAAAATCTCCGCCGCGAGCTCGACGACATCCTCCACAATCCAACCCGCCTCGCCCAACTCGAAAAGGATTACCGCGAGCTGAAAGAATTGCTCAGCCAGGGCGGCCACGCCTCCGCCAACGCCGCACGCAGCATCCTTCAATTCCTGCAGCAAACCCCGGCCTCTCCAGAACGAGCTTGATTCCCCATCACTCCCGGTTCGTCACGAAAGCATCCGATTCCCCGTCACTCCCGGTTCGTCACGAACGCGTCCGATTACCCATCCCTTCCGGCCTCTCCCTAATGATGTTTGAAAAACAATAACCGCACGATCAGGACGATCAACCCGATCAGGAACATGAATATAGAAATGCGGTTGATCCCATGCATATACCGCATCCACTGGGTATTCGGCGCATCGGGATCCCTTTTCCTGATGTAAAAATATTCTTGTATCTGTCTCCAGACTCCCATAATGATAAAATTACAATCTAAAGATAGATAACACCCCGATTTTTTAATGGTTTATGCAAAATCCTCTATATTTGCACTCCCGAAAACCTATCCATTAAAGGGGAATTAGCTCAGCTGGCTAGAGCGCTTGCATGGCATGCAAGAGGTCGTCGGTTCGACTCCGATATTCTCCACCACGCGAAGAAATCCTTTCTTCGCTTTTTTTTGCAAATCCTGGCATCTTTCCCCCCTCATTATTTTGCCACTCCCCAATAGTTCAAAACCTTGCAGTGGTCATGAAACCACTCAACCAACACCTCGCCAAAGCCTTATCGCTCCTCCTTCTCCTCTCCGCCTGTCACAACGCGACCGACGATCAGCCCGATCGATCTCCCAAAGCCGTAATGCCGGCCGCCACCGCCGCACCCATGCGCACCTCCGTCCTGACAGCCACCGACCAACAAGCCCTGTCTCCCGACAAGGTCATCGCCGACCTAAAAAATGGTAACCGCAACTACCAATCCAACCACCCCACCCCCATGAACGACACCGCAATGATGAGGGCAACCGCCAAGACGCAATATCCCGAAGCCTTCATCCTTTCCTGCATGGATAGCCGCGTTCCGGTCGAAAAGATATTTGACAAAGGCATCGGCGATCTCTTCGTTGGTCGCGTAGCCGGCAACATCATCGACGAAGACGTGCTCGGTAGCATGGAATATGGCTGCAAGCTGGCAGGCGCCAGGCTCATCGTAGTCCTGGGTCATGAATCCTGCGGCGCCGTCAAGGCGGCCATCGAAGGTGAACAGCTCGGAAATGTTACGGGGTTGCTGGCACATATCCAACCAGCCATACAACTATCCCATTCCACTCAGGGAGCCCACGACAACGGCAACCCGATGTTCGTTACCGCGGTGATCCGGCAGAACGTACGCAACTCGATCCGGGATATCAAAGCCGAGAGCCCGGTCCTCAAAGAGCTGGCAGAAAAAGGCGAGATCAGGATAGTCGGCGCCTATTACAGTCTACACACAGGCGAAGTCACCTTTTTCGACGACGACCATCGATAACTTTCCCACAACGCCTCCCCCTCATTTACACGTAATAAAAAAAGCCGCCGTTTCAGGTGGCTTCAATCTTATACAGTTGGATCTTACCGCTATTTCCTTCCGAGATTTTCATCCTCTTCAAATTTCATCTCCAAATTTACACCCCCTTCCCCGGACTCTCCGAGAAATTTAATTTCCCTAATTTCCCGTCATGAAAGTCTATTTCATCTCGGGCATCGGCGCCGACTACCGTTTCTTCACCCACGTCCGTCTTCCCGAAGGCTATGAAGCTTCTTATATTCACTGGATCCCGCCACAACGCAACGAAACACTAGCCGCCTATGCATTGCGCCTCGCCGATCAGATCGATTCTTCCCAACCCTTCATTCTCGTGGGTTTGTCGCTCGGCGGCATCATGTCCGTCGAGATCGCCCAAAAGATCCCACCCGTGTGTACTATCCTTATCAGTAGCGTCCCTTCGGCAGCGCATCTGCCCAAACTCTATAAACTGGCAGGCAAACTTCGCCTTGGCCGGCTCATACCCGCTACACTTTTGAAGCTCGCCGCATTAATCAGACATTCCCTGCTGATGCGACCCGCAGAAAACAGGCGGCTCATGAGACAGGTGATCCTCGCCGGCGACGACAGTTTCATCCGCTGGGCCCTCAACGCCGTGTTGGATTGGAATAATCGCACCATTCCCCAGCCGCTTTATCACATCCATGGCACCCGCGACGAAGTCTTCCCCATTAGTCTGACAACCCCGAGCCACATCGTTCGAAAAGGCGACCATATGTTCGTGGTCAGCCGCCCCGAAACTGTCAACCAATTCCTCCGCGAAGTCCTGCCGCCTATTCATTAAATGTCTTCGTGCCGTACTCCCGCCTTTCCATTATCATCTCTCACTGCCCCATCCGCCTCTCCTTTTAACATTCCCCGCCGTCCATCCCAAACCGGACACCGTCAAATCAAAACCGTACGGTCCCATTTCATCCAAATCCCACAACATATTGATTATCAACAAGATTATTTCTTGGCACCCCTCTGGCACTCCGCTCTTCGCCCGCAGTGGTCCCTCAGCCGACCCCATGCAAGCCGCAAAAACTACATTCATGAATCAAAAACACCCATTCCTCAAAAGCAAAGAGCCCATCCAATCGCAGCTCATCCCGCGTTTTTTACCGCTTAACATAGTATTATGCCATTCACTGTACTATGTATTGTATAGTACCTGTTCTTCCCCTTATCTTTGTTATGCAAACAAACAGTGAGGTCCTTCCCGCTAAAATTAGTAAACATTAAAACCTAAGTATATGACACGCTCAATCAACCAACTCAGCCACACCCTTTTAAAGGGGAGTAAAATTGCCGCTTTTATAGCCGCCCTGCTCCTGACCGTAGGCATCAGCAGCAGCTTCGCCACCCCCAACAACGATCGGACCGACGCCGTGACCGCCTCTTTCCGCAAAGACTTCAAAAAAGCGGAACTATTGGCCACCGAGTCGGGCAAGAACTTCACCAAGCTCACTTTTAAGATGAACGACGTGGTCCTGTTCGCGTTCTACTCCGGTGACGGCAACCTCCTGGCAGTCGTACGGAACATCAAATTGTCCCAACTGCCCATCCAGCTCATGCTGAAAGTAAAACAGGATTATTCCGACTACTGGATCTCCGATCTTTTCGAACTGGATGCTGATGGTTCCACCAACTATTACATCACGCTCGAAAACGCAAACAGCACGATCACCCTTCGTTCCGCGGATACCACTACCTGGGAAACGTATAGCAAAAAAACAAAAGAGTAATCGTCTTCCCTTTCAATGAAAAGCCCCGCATCTGCGGGGTTTTTTAATATAGTCACCGATCCTCCTTCCCTCCGGGTTAATACAACCTCCTATCCCCCTTTTCCCTCCATGATCCGAATATCTCTGACGCACCTTCCATCGGCTCATGAACGAACGGTATCTTCCGTTCCGCGGGCTCCAAATCTATCTCGCGGTAGATGAAAGCATCATCAAACCCCGCAGCAGCCGCCTCATCCCTGGTCGCCGCATAGACCACCCGTCTCGGCCTCGCCCAATACAAGGCACCCAGACACATCGGGCATGGCTC
>DASYSV010000106.1:0-9732 GCA_036010185.1 Puia sp. | reverse complement strand
CCCCCCAGACCCAGCTGGATGGCGATATCCGTGCCGTGTCCTTTCCCTGTCTTGGCCAGCGAGCCATAGAGAAGAACGGTTATCTTTTCGAGACCGGATAGTCCATGTTTTTCCTGGAGCGAGTCGGTGAACCGTTGAGCGGCGCGCCAGGGTCCGAGGGTGTGCGAGCTGGACGGACCGACGCCAATTTTGAACATGTCGAAGACGGAAATGCTTTCGTGTGGCAAGATCGGTGGGTTTCTACAAAGTTATCGATTCCGCGATGAATAGACATCGCCGGCGGGTTCAATCCCAGCCGCTGGCCGAATGGTTGCACGAGGACAAGGGCAACATAAGCAGGAAACTGCATGGTAATGAAGCCATTACGCGCAATGACCTCAGGGATGTAAAATGGGGCAGTTCCAACTAACACGCGTCCAATTACAGGACAGAATTAAAAAATCTTGAAGTTTTTTTAATTTTCTTGCAGCAATTCCTGCTAAGGAGTTGTCTAATTTACTGGGTTTACACGGGACAAATCACTAATCAACCTTATTGGATCAACTTAAGAGACTGCCAATCAATGTCTAACCTTATCGTTGTGTGGCGCCAGATACCGTTTTTTCATCCTGATTTTTAGATATACAGCTGCTTGATGTGCAGTAACCATGAACTACCTGCTAAGAGCCCTGGTTTTCGCCGGGGCTTTGTTTTGCCCCCGGGTCATCTCCTTCGTCCGGGCCGCTCCGTGCTTCCACATGCTCACTCTGACGGTCCTCTTCCCTATCGCGTTTGATCAGCAGCTCGAGATACCGCTGTTCATATTGGTCCCACTGATGCCGCTGCCAGAAAATGGCCGAAAAAGCGACGATGATCAATAGCGCGACGATCAATACCATGGGGTTGAAATCGCTGCTGTTCATCTCCATGGTCGCGCGTTTGTACCATCCCGAGGTGAGATTAATGACGATCGGCACCGTGATCAGCAAACCTGCCGGGATACCTACGAGCAATTGTCGGGAAAGCTTTTTTCTTTTGAGGCGATTGGCCTCCCAATACCGGATAAAATCTGTCTCTTCCTTCGTCATCATAGCGGCGTTTGACGGCAGCATTCGGCCGTATGCTCCACAAAGTTACGGGGAAGTACACCAAAAGCTTTATCTTTATCCCATCGCAAAATCCGATTGTGTGAAACTACCACAACTATTATCACAGTACTTATATCAACACAGAAAGCTTGATCTACCCGGAATCGGCAGTTTCACCCTCGATGCGGGAGCAGTGATCCCCCAGGAGTCGGACAGGATCGGACAGGTGCCCGCTACGGGCATTTCCTTTAAAAATGCCAATATCGCCCTCGCAGACGACGTCCTCATCACCTATATCAAGGAGCATACGGGAAAAATGAAATCGTTGGCCGCCGCCGACCTGGATTTCTATTTGACCACCGGCCGTCAGCTGCTCAATATCGGCAAGCCTTTTTATCTTGACGGCATCGGGACCCTGCTCAAAAACAAAGAGGGGCTGCTGGAATTCACCCCCGGCGACTATCTCGTTGCCCGTCTCGAAGACCACCACCATGACCGCCGGACCACCGCCGGCCATGAAGAAGAGACCCGGGAAGAATCCCGGAATACCAATTCACGGCAGACGCTGCTGCTGGTCGGTCTCATTGCCGGGCTCATTGTCATCGGATGGGGCGGTTATTACCTGTACAAACGCAACAATTTCGTTGAGCCGACTTCCGAGAACCGCGCCACCGTCATCCCCGACACGACCGCTGCACGGCGCGTGGATTCTACGACTGTGGCCCGCACTGCCGTCGATACCAATACGGCCGCCCGAAACGCTTCGGCCGCCGTCCTTGAAAAAAAGGATACGGCCAGGGTGGATGCCACTGCTCAGAAACCGGTCGTCACGCCCCCGCCGGATCTCCATGACCCTGTCCCGGGTGCGGGTGAGGCTCTCTATCGTTTTGTAATTCTCCAAACAGCCAATAAGGGCCATGCCCTGCGGCGTTATAATCAATTGCTGGGTTACAAGCTGAATATCCGGATGTATCAGAAGGATTCGGCCTTTTTCAAAGTTTATTTCCCCATCGCTGCGTCGGTACACGATACTACCCGTATCAAAGATTCGTTGGCGGATACGTATGAAGCACACGTGACGATCGAACAATAAAGGGATGTGACCCGCGACCCGCCGGGACCATCCCGGGCGACCGGTAACGATCCGTAGCGGCTGATCAGGGCCGGTAGATCACCCCATCCTTCATTACCCAGATCACCTTCCGCACCTGCGATATGTTGACCGCCGGATCGCCCTCCACCACCAGGATATCCGCCAGGAGTCCCGCGCGTATCCTTCCGACCCGTTTGGATATCCGGAAGACATCTGCATTTATGGAGGTGGCCGAACGCAGGACGTCCACCGGCTTCATACCATAATCGACCATGTCCTCCATCTCGCGCGCATTATCGCCATGCGGATACACCCCTACGTCACCGCCCATACAGATGGTGACGCCCGCCGCGAGCGCGGCCTGAAAGCTGGCCCGCTTGGCCTTGATGCGTTCGGGTTCCGGATCGACTCCCTTCCTCCAGCCGGCATATTGAAGGATGGCGTCTCCGGCTGCCAGCGTAGGACACAACGCGATGCCTTTGGCCTTCATGGCGGCAAAAAGCTCTGGAGTACCGCCGTCGCCATGTTCTATTGTCGTGACACCGGCTTCGATAGCGCGACGCATCCCTTCGGTGGTACCGGTATGTACCGCGACGATACGGCCGCTGCTGGAGGCGACTTCCACTGCCTTTTTCATCTCTTCCACGGTGAATGTCGGCTCACTGGCGCCATTGATTCCCCAGCGGTAATCGGCATATAATTTTATTACATCGGCGCCTTTGCCGATCTGCGTACGCACTTCGCGGGTGATCCCTTCGAGGCCGTCGGCTTCCGCGGCGCCATGCGGCGATTCGATATCGTAGGCCAGCTCCTTCGGTCCATAGCTGCCCGTGGCGACGATGGCGCGGGTCGCACATAAGATCCGCGGTCCGGGTACGACCCCCTTCTCGATTGCCTGCTTCAGCCCCACATCGTCATATCCCGCCCCCTCGGTCCCGAGATCGCGTGTGGTCGTAAAACCCGCCATCAAAGTCTTACGAGCATGTACAACCGCTCTCGCTACCCGCTCCGCCCTCGATTCTTTCAGGACCTGGTCATTCCAGGAGACCTCGTTATACGGATGCAAAAAGAGATGACTATGCCCTTCGATGAGCCCCGGTAGCAGCGTGGCGCCTTTGAGATCGAGGATGATGACGCCTGCAGGCGCCTGTACCGATGCGGAGGGTCCGGCGGCCTCTATCTCACGGCCCCGCACGAGAACCACCCATCCTTCATGCAGTTGTTCGCCGTCGAAGACGCGGTCCGGCCGTAAGAGATATACGCTGTCATGTCCGGTTTGCCTGTGCCCTGCACCGATACGGCCGTGAGGGTCGGCCACCTGGGCATGCGCGGCGTTCGTAGCGAAAAGTAGACAAGCGGCCAGAATCGCATACATCTTATTTCTCATGGTTCCTGCGTTTACGTTGAAAATACAAATAAAAAGGTATACCCGCCGCTGTAAGTGCCAGACCGAAAACGGAATTGATGACCGGAGACTTCCCGCTGCGGTAAGCGGCGACGTCGCCGTAGATAGTCGTCACAAGATAGAAAAGGGTGAAAGCGACAAAGACCAACGGCAGCCACGGATAGCCCCAAACCCGGTAGGGCCGCGTCGCTTCGGGGATCCTTTTCCGAAGGATAAAAAGCCCCAACCCGGTAAGTCCATAAAACACCCATGACATGAAGACGAACATATCGGCGAGGATGTCGAAACTGCCGCTCCAAACGAAAAGTATGCTCCAGGCACCGATGACGATAACGGCATTGCCCGGCGTACCAAAACGCCGATGGACTACTCCGGTCCATGGGAAGAAGCTGCCCTCCTCCCCCATCGCAAACGTGATACGGGCATTGGTCAGCAGGTTGACGTGCGTTGCGCCAAACGCCGAGAATGCTATCAGACCCGAAACCAGTCCCGCCGCCGCCACACCCACCACCTTCTCCATTGCATCAGCGGCGACCAGCGGGCTCTTCGCCATCTCGGCTACCGGCAGCACATAATTATACGCCAGAGTGGTCAGCACATAGACGGCGATGCAGATACCCACCCCGATAAAAAGACTCCTGCTTATATTACGCTGCGGGTTTTCGATCTCGCCGGCGACCATATTTACATTGTTCCATCCGTCATAGGAGGAGAATGCCCCCGAAATGGCGCCCATGAAACCTACCATCAGCAACAGGCTCCCCGGATGGAACCCGGGACTGCTGGTAACGAAATTCGCCGGATGCCCTTTACCCGACAACAGTATCCCGCCGATGAGAAGCGTCAACGCCAGCGTCTTCATCACGGTGGTCACGACTTGTATCGCATTACCATACCTTGTGCTGAGATAATTGACCAGGATGAGTACGACGATGATGCCGCTGGTCAGGAGCTTGACACCAAAATTCTCCAGCGGATAAATGTCCGCGAGATACGGGATGTGCAGCTTGACCGAGTGCTCGATCTCCGGAGGCAGCCGGGGAAGATGGATAAAGAACCCCGCATACTGCGCACAAACAAACGCGATAGAGGCGATCGCGGCGGTATTGATCACGGCCATAGTGGACCAGCCATATAGAAAAGCGGTAAAATCCCCATAGGTCTTCTGCAGATAGATATAGGGCCCACCAGTGTCGGGGAACATCGTCCCGAGCTCGGCATAGATCATGGCGCCCACCAGCGAGACTGCGCCGCCCACCAGCCAGACGACGAGCAGCAGCACGGGTGATCCGAGTCTTTCGGCCATCGAGGCAGGGCGCATAAAGATGCCGGCCCCGATGATCCCGCCGATCACGATCGATACGGCGGACCAGAGACCGATATTCTTTTTTAAGGATTGAGCCATACTATCGTATGCGTTCAGCGATCAACCGGTGAAAATGATGGGTTCCCTGCTCGCGCGTGACCGAATAGCGTCCGCGGGTATAATAACGGGAGCGGATACCCTTCTGCACCGACTCCACCACCTCTTCATCCTCCAGTTCTACCGCGTCCAGACCGGATCCCGCGCCTTTGTTGTATTTCTGCTCATCGGCGATATAGGTTGAAAAAACAACCCTGGTCTCGGTGAGGGTCACTGGCCGCACCACATTCACCGACAAGCCCCAGGGATAGAAATTGAACATCATATTGGGGAAGACGAAGAAATAATACGCCGCTACTTTTTTTCCATAGTCGGGTGAATCCCGGGGCAGATCGAAACAATCTTCATCGTCTTTGGCGATGCCCAGCTGCAGGTTCGACAACCCGAATAACTCCGTCGTATAGTTGCCGAAATCGATGACTGCATTGAGACCGGCGTGGACGAAGGGGATATGAAAACCTTCCAGGTAGTTCTCGCAGTACAACGCCCAATGGGCCTTCACGGTGAATTCCCGTGAGAGGTCGGGCCGATGGACGAAGCTATCCAACGACAGCCAGTGAAGCCGTCGCATGAGGTCGCCCCAATATTGTCCGAAACCATCCCCGGTGCCCAGCGAGGCGAATAGCCATTTGCCCCAGGATGCGAGCCCCGACTGCGGGAGATCGTCGTTAGCCGTCGGAAAATTCTCTACCTCGCGGAACTCGGGCATGCTCCGAAACCTGCCGTCGAGGCTAAACTGCCGCCCATGATAACGGCACCGCAGATGCGTCAACCGGCAGGGCTCGTTGACCACGAGATTTCCCCGATGGGTGCAGACATTCGACAACAGCCGCAGCTCGCTCTCCTGGTCACGGACCAGGACCAAAGGTTCGTCCAGGTAAGGCTCGAGCAGCATCATCGGCCGGCAATCACCCGGCCCGGCTACCTGGTCGCTGTCCCCGATGAATTGCCAGGAAGGAGCGAAGAGCTTTTCCTTCGAGAGCTCGAACAGCTGCGCGTCGGTATAGAAATCCGACGGCAGGGTTGCGGCTTTGGCGATATCCGGGTCGATAAAGAATCGGGGCATGGTCTCCCAATATAGGAAAGATTGCGCAGACATAGTATCTTTGCGCGCATGTCCGAAGATCTAAAGATAGCCGGCGGCAGCAAGACCGAGCAATATGCTTCTCTGTTGCCGCAGATCAGGGCCCTGATGGAGGGGGAATCCGACGGGACGGCCAATCTGGCCAATATGACCGCGGCGCTGAAGGAGCAGTTCGGCTGGTTGTGGGTCGGGTTCTACCTGGTAAAAAATGGCGAGCTGGTGGTCGGTCCGTTCCAGGGTCCGGTGGCCTGTACGCGTATCCGTAAGGGCCGGGGCGTCTGCGGGACCAGCTGGGCGGAGGCGAAGACTCTTATCGTACCCGACGTAACGGCTTTTCCCGGACACATCGCCTGCAGCAGCCTCTCGCGGTCGGAGATCGTCATTCCGATAAACGCAGGTGGCGAGATCGTCGGAGTGCTGGATGCGGACAGCTCCGAGCTCAACGCATTCGACGAAGAGGACGGCCGCTGGCTCGAGGAGATGGTGAAGCTGATACCGGGCATCAATGATTAAAAATCTGACATTCGATATGAAAAAGCAAGTGAGCTTTCTTGGGTTGACCATTCTGTTTTTTGCTGCCGGTGCGGCGCCGCTTCAAGGTGGGAACGTACCGCCGCCGTCGGTGATCATGGGCCGGAAGGAAGTGCCCGTCCTTTGTTATCACCAGGTGCGTGACTGGAAACCGACCGATTCCAAAACAAACAAGGATTACATCATGCCACCCGCCGATCTGAGGGCGCAGCTGAAGATGCTGCATGACAGCGGCTATCATACCATCCTGCCGGATCAGCTATACGCCTGGCTGACGAAGGGTACGGCTCTTCCCAGCAAACCGATCATGCTGACCTTCGACGACACCGACGAAGACCAGTATGCCGTCGCCTGGCCCGAAATGAAAAAATACGGTTTTCGCGGGGTCTTTTTCATCATGACGATCAGTCTCAATAAACTGCCGCATTATATGACGGTCGGGCAGGTTAAGGACCTCTATGCCGCGGGAAATGTGATCGGCAGCCATACCTGGGATCATCACAACGTGAAAAAATACCAGGGTAAGGATTGGGAGATCCAGATCGATAAACCGACCAAACAGCTTGAAGCGATAACAGGGGCGCCTATCCGCTATTTCGCCTTTCCTTTCGGCTTGTGGAACCGGCAAGCGCTGCCCGAGCTACGGAAGAGGGGATTCATCGCCTCCTTTCAGCTGGCCGACAAGATGGACCCGACCGACCCGCTGATGACCATCCGCCGGATCATCGTAGGGGGAGGCTGGAGTCTCAAGACCTTCAATACGGCGATCCACCGGGATTTTCATTGAGTGACGTGCGGTGAGCGCTTTCCGCACGCGCGATGAGCGCTTTCCGACGGCCGCTAAGCCGACGCCACTCATTGAGTGACGCGGGCAGGTCTCTTTTTCTCTGGATGATAATAATGTTCGATGACCAGCGCCGCCGCTCCGACGAGTTCCGCATGGTAACCAAGGGTGGAGATCTCGATATGCGTGTTGGCGGCCAGCCGTGGGATACAATGCTCGTTCAAAGCCTGCTGTATCGGCGTTTGCCATATTTTACCGGCGGATGATCCGCGTCCGCTGAGCACGATCGTCTCCGGATTGAGGAGATGGATCAGGATCGCCACGCCACGTCCGATGGTATAGGCTGCATCGGAGAGCAGCCCGACGGCGAATTTGTCGCCTTCTTCGGCGGACGACAGCACGGCACGCGACGCAAGGTCCACATTCTTCGCGGGGAGATGCTGCGACAAGGTGGTCAGACGTCCTTCCCGAATGCCCTGTTCGGCTTTCTTCACCACTTCCAGCAATGAGGCCTCGGTCTCGAGACAGCCACTCTTCCCGCAGGAGCACAGCTTGTTATTCGAATACAACGGGAGATGGCTGAACTCCCCTGCAAAACCATTGTGTCCCCGGAAATATTCGCCATTCAGGATCATGCCCAAACCGATGCCCCACCCCAGGTTGATCACCATCGCATTCTTTCGGTTGCGTGCGGCGCCAAACCTGAACTCGGCCAGTGCGATCAGGCCGGAATCGTTGTCGAGAAAGGTTTCGATACCGGTGTGTTCGGTAATGAATTGAGCCAACGGTTTGTCGGCTGTCTTTAGAAAGGAATAATTGATACCGCGCCCCGGATCGACAAAACCGGGCATCCCGATACCGATGCCTGCTATCTGCTCCGAACGGATGCCCGATTCAAGAATGAATTGACTGATGATCTCCGCGAGCCGATCGGCCGTCGCGTTCTTATCTGCGAGTGAGAATTCGAATTTCCCGATGGGCGTGACATATTTCCGGTGCATGTCCATCACCACCACGCGGGTGAACAGCTGATCCATGGCGACGCTGACAACGTATAACGATCCCGGAAGGAGTGAATAGATGAGGGGCCGGCGTCCCCCGGTCGAAGGTGCATAGCCCATCGTCCCGACATATTTTTCTTCGACCAGCTGGCTGACGATCTTGGTGGTCAGCGGGAGACTGGTCTTTGTGCGATCGCTGATATCAGAACAGGAGAGATTGCCGGCGAAATACAGTTCTCTGATGATCCTCTTTTTGTATAGTAGATGCTTTTCACTCATGTGATCATTAAAGATAATGGATATTGCCGGATTTTACTAGCGGCCGGTGATCCCCCTGGTGGCCGGTCATTGGCCCCGGGGGTGCTCCCGCAACCACTCCGCGCTGATCCGGGGATAGACCGCCACCCGATGGGTCCGTACGAGATCATGGACGGGTTGCTCCTGACCCGACACCTGGAGCGTGATCACGTTGGAAGGCAGGGCGGGCATATGGCAATCGATACAATTGGTTGTCAACCTCATCTTTATCACGGGTGCATAGGAGCAGGAATGCAGCGATGTTCCATTGTGACAGCCTGCACACCGACTGGAATAGACCTCCATCTTCCCATGCTCGTCGGCATGCGGGTCATGACAGGTCGAACAATCCAGCTGGTCGGACTCCCGGAAACAACGACTGGCCGTCAGCAACCCATACTGGTTCCCATGGACATCCAGGTTAGAGACTGCGGCTGTGTCATAGCCGGCCGATGAATAGTTATCGAGGGTGTCCCCTACCTTAAAGCTGAAGGCGGGTAATATCTCCTGCCGGAAACCCGAGTGACAAAGCGCGCACGCGTCGAGCCTTTGCTGGCGTGCGAGATGCCGGGCGTTGAGGATATACTTGCCGGCGATGGCTCCGGGATGAGCGGTATGCCAGGACACATGTTCCGCACCCGGACCATGACATCGCTCGCAATCGATACCATACACGATACTGGCGCTATCGAATATCGTCGTCCCGTCCTCCCGCTGGGCCGCGCTCGCATATGTGCCATGACATTCCATACACTCGCCATGCACCTGTTTAAAGAAATCCGCCATCGTCGGCGGATACCCGGGACTGTTGCACCAACTGTCGAGCGGGGTATAATAGGATATGGGCAACTGAAGCAACCTGCCTGCGTCCCAATACAGGTAGGACTGGCCCTTCCTGCCCGATCCGATAACGATCCCGAACCGTTCGCTTTCCATGACCTTGCCATTGAACAACGCGGTCTGGTAAAAACCGCCGTGTTTCTTCTCCATGACGACCTCCATATGATCATTGAACACGAAATGACTGGCATCTCCCAAAAAACTCCC
>DASYSV010000434.1:0-3764 GCA_036010185.1 Puia sp. | reverse complement strand
CTCCCCCGCATTTTCCCAAATAGTTCAGGGCCTCTTTTCCGCTACGTGCAATACGGATATGACGTGCGCAACGCGCCTGCTCCAGGGTCATCCTGTTCAGGAAGTTTGTGGGTTCATCATCCTCGATGAGAAGGATACAATTCAATTGAGTGGTCATAAGCAGTCACGTAAATGTAGAAATAGTCCGGCAGAGATACAAGATTCACGATCGTTTAACCGCTTCCGGGAAAGAAATAGCCTAAATTTGACCGCATAAAGCTACATGCACTATGGCAGAAACGCTTGGGCGGGACGAGACGGTGGTTAAGGAGATTATCGACACGGCGAGGGCCCTTTTCAAAAAGACGGGATTCAAAAAAACGACGATGGGAGACATCGCCCGCGGCCTCGGTAAGGCCAAAAGCTCGCTTTACTATTACTACCCCAGCAAAGAGGATATTTTCGAAGCCGTGGTTTTTACCGAAATGGATGAGCTGCTGGAACAGATAAACCAATCTATCCGCAAGGCGTCCTCATCGAAAGAAAAACTCATCATCTATTGCCGGTGCCGACTGGAAAAGTTGAGCCAGCTGTGCAACCTCAGCGAGACCCTCAAAACGGAAATCACTGAGCTGCAATGCCTTATAGGACACCTGAAAAACAGGTTCGACACTTCGCATGTGGAGCTGGTTAAAGAAATTCTGGCTGAAGGCGTTCGCAACAATGAATTCAAAAAGATCAATGCCGGCAATATTGAACTGGTTGCTTACCTGATGGTCAGTAGTTTTCGGGGACTGGCTGTGCCGCTGATGGTAAGCGGGGATCAATCTCCTCGCATCGACGTCCAGATCGACTCTATCGTAGATATCATGGTGGAAGGCATCAGTTGATCGGCTCCGGCGGTCGGTTCGCCTCGCTGAAGACATCCGGCGGTCCAAGCGCGTCTAGCTGATCGCCCGCGCCCATTTCCCAACCAGCCGCGCAAACCACCCGTCCCTCGAATACCAGGAATTGAACAACAGGATGCCGGCAATACCGCAGCCGATACCGGCCAGCACATCCAGCACATAATGATGGCTGGCATACACCGCCGCAAACCAGATACCCACCATGATCAACGCAAACAGCGCATTCCACCAGCCGAGACGACTCCGGATCCCATAATACAATACGGTAAGCGGATAGGCCGCATGAAGAGAAGGCATGGCCGCGAACACGTTGCTGCTTTTGGCATATAGCCCCGCAAAAACGGAAACATGGAAATAGCTGTCCCAACGCCCCAGACCTGCCGTATTCCCGGGCGTATGCGGGTGGAAGACGAACCCATATTGCTCCACATACCAGGGTGGCGCGGCCGGGAAAACATAATAAATGACAAACCCGATGAGATTCACGAGCAAAAAGGTCAGCGCAAACCTCAAAAACATGGTCTTATTCTTATAGAACAGGTACCCGGCGAAAGCCAGCGGCAGCGGCATCCAGCAGAGATAGAAAAAACCGGCCGCGACATCGAGGGAGACACGCTGATGCGCGAGCCAGTACTCATTCGGCGTCAGTCCATGGATGCCGAAAAGCCCCTTCTCCAGCGCATAAACATCCCCGATATGCACGAGGTTATACCGGTAATTGGGAAAAGCCTTCATGGAATCGAAGAGCACCCAAAACACGATAAAGACGCTGAACCCGAGAATAAAACGCCTCGTCGGACCCGAGAGATAAAAAAGACTGTTGAATAACAGGACCAGGAACAGCTGATCGTTATTATAGCCGATGAGCCACGCGCTGCCCAGCAAATAGAACAGCGAGAGCCCGGAGACGATCAGCACATTGCGCCGGCTAAGCGGCGTGCCTGTGGTTAACGCGGTACCGGTATCCATGTGCGCTAAACTTTGATACGTTGGATCAATTCTTTGCCATTTTGCGTGTCGACGCCTTTCAGCTCGAGATACCGGACATTCGGCGCCCAGAAGCTGCCGCCCGGATCGATGCGGATATACACCCGTTGAAGAATGGCCTGTCTTCCATCGATGGAGACATAGACGTGTCGTTTATTGTCGACGGAGCTTCTCTTCAGGTACATCGGTATCTGCTTATACGAGACGAACCTCAGCTCGTATATATCATTTCCCATATCGCGCTCCTTAAGGCCATAAGCAAAATGACGCTGGATCCAGGTCAGCTCCTCGCGTTGCCGTTGTTCCGTATAACGGATCCATAATACCCGCACCGGCTCATCTTTATCCAGGATGCCGGCCGTCTCATTGAGCTCACAAATAATTGTATTGGTATTGGGTGTGCGTTGCAGATAGAACAATGAATTGGAGTTGGCAGGGGGGATCGGAAAGGTATCCACCGGGTCGGCGATGACGACGGAACGCGGATGCATCGTGGCCGGCGTCGCGGTCCTTCCGGCAGGCTGGGCGGTGCCGGGCATAGCGGACAACCCACCCAGTAAAAGGATGATCATGGTGCCCGTCTTCGCCTTTGCGGCAGGTTTGGTGGCCGCGTCAGATTTAGCGGTTCCGTCAGGTTTGCCCGAGGCGTCCGATCTGACGGCCGCGCCATTCGCCGACCTTGCCTCCAGCGTCCTTCTCGCGTCGCGCAGCCTTCCGATAGCCGTCATATTCGCCAAAAAGGCCATCACCGTTAAAGGGATTGTAAAGATGGACATGGTCTCGAAGACCGGGAAGGTCGCATCGGGCCAGGAGATCTTATAGTCGCCCCCCATCCACCGGGAAGCGATGCCGCAAGCCAGCGCCGATACACCCAGGATGATGACCCGTTCCGGACGCTGCATTAACCCGTCCTTACATTCGATACCCAGCCCTTCGGCGCGCGCCCGCGTATAGCTGACCATCATGCTCCCGATAAGCCCGGCAAAAGCAAAAAGGCTGCTCACGAAATAGTGATGCGCCACGAGATAATAACAAATGCCGAAAAAAAGGATCAGCTCGCTATACCTGTCTAAAACCGAATCATACAATGCACCGAAAGGCGAGCTCATGTTGCCCAATCGTGCCACCTGTCCATCCAGCATGTCGAACAATCCGGCAAAAAGGATCAGGGCTCCCGCCCAGCCGACATAGGACAGATCGCCCCTGCGACCTTCCTCGGCACCCAGGACGAAGATGACGGCCACCCCGATATTCAACAACAGCCCGATCGTCGTGACCATATTCGGCGTCAATCCCATCCGGATCAACAGCCGGACCAGCGGGTTTATTACCCGATAAATCCCCGATTGTAATTTTTTTCGCGTGCTCATTTAGCCATGACTCTCTTTCTGATGACAATCTGTAAAGATAACCAAAAATCCGACGCGGACCGCAGTGCATCGCCCCCTGAAAGTGGACGCCCCGAATCGCGCCGCATCCCCTAAAAATCAAATTTCGCCCTCGCCCGTATCCCCCACGTAGGGATATTCGGATGATCCAGATAGGTGAACCTCTTGATAAAATCAACCCGTATCAGCTTGAAAATATTGGCGATACCAAAACCCGCCTCGACATAGGGCACATTGGTCAGCGAATACGTCTCGAGCTGCCCGTTTGTGAACGGGAATTTGATCTGCTCGGGATTCTGCGCCGGGTTATTCTCGGCCCTCAACCCGCCATACAGGATCTTCGCTTCGATGACCTCTCTCCATTTCAATTTCTTCAACAGCGGTATCTTATTGAAGAAAAATCCATTGAAATAATGGTCGACATAGGCCGTCGCATAGTGGTCGCTGACGAATTCCAGGAAGTTCATCAGGTTGTACGATTGCAGCTGATAGGCGTAGGTCT
>DASYSV010000435.1:0-5280 GCA_036010185.1 Puia sp. | reverse complement strand
GTGAACACGGCCAGGTATACTAATCTCGATCCGGGTGAATATCTGTTCCGCGTAAAGGCAAGCAACAACGACGGTCTCTGGAACACCGAAGAAACTACGATAAAAATCTATGTAAGACCACCGTTCTGGCGCACCGCGTATGCCTATATTTTTTATGTATTGGCCATCGGCGGACTCTTAGCCTACAGTCGTCATCGGGGACTTTCAAGAGTCAGGAAAAAATTCCTGCTGGAGCGCGAGCGCGCGGAGGCGGCACGGACCCGGGAGCTGGACCGTATGAAGCTTAAGTTCCTCACCAACCTTAGCCACGAGTTCAGGACCCCCATCTCCCTGATAATGGCTCCGGTCAGCGAGCTGCTTTCACGACACCAGGAAGATAACTCTAAGGACAAGCTGAACATGATCCGGCGGAATGCCAGAAGACTCCTGAACCTCGTCAACCAGTTGCTGGATTTCAGAAAGATGGAGGAGCAGGAGCTCAGACTCGTGTTGACCGAAGGCGACCTGGTTGCTTTTGTAGATGACGTGGTACACTCGTTTTCGGACATCTCCGGGAGAAAGCATATCCGGCTGAACTTTACCTTCAATACCCCGCGTCTTCATTTGCTCTTCGATCACGATAAGATCGAACGCATCCTGTTCAATCTTCTCTCGAATGCTTTTAAGTTCACGTTGGAAGAGGGAACCATTTCCGTAGCGATGAATGCTTCGGACAACCCGGATCCGGACGGAAGGTTGTGGGTCTCTATCGGAGTCATCGACTCAGGTATCGGGATACCGGCTGACAAATTGGACCGGATATTCGACCGATTTTTTCAGCATGCGTCCGGCAATGCGGTATTGAACCAGGGCACCGGCATCGGCCTGTCCATCGCAAAAGAGTTCGCGGAAATGCATGGCGGGACCATTGGAGTGGAAAGCGAGCCCGGCCGCGGCACCACGTTCACCCTGCGACTGCCTTTACAGGTCGTGAACGGCGCCGGATCGCCGGCGATACTTGAAGGAACCGGTGAACGGTGGGAGACGCCGGCGGAGGATTCGGCGGTGGATAGTTCCGAAAAACCCATCGTTCTCCTCGTTGAAGACAATGACGACTTCCGTTTTTACTTAAAGGACAATTTGAAGGGTAATTACAGGATAATCGAGGCGACCAACGGAAAAGAAGGCTGGCATAAAGCATTAGCGTTGCATCCTCAGCTGATCGTCAGTGATATCAGCATGCCTCATATGGACGGTATCGTACTTTCCAGGAAACTGAAGGCCGACAAGCGCACCTGTCACATACCGATCATATTGCTCACAGCGCTGACCGGGGAAGTGCAGCAATTGCAGGGCCTTGAGACGGGGGCCAACGATTACATTACGAAACCTTTCAATTTCGAAGTATTGCATGCAAAGATAAGGAGCCTTCTTGCGCTGCGGCGTGATCTGGCGACTACGTATGGCAGACAGATCAAAATGATGCAGCCTGAAATAAAAATCGAGACGGAGGACGAACGTCTGTTGCAGGCTGTCGTCCGCTGCCTGGAAGAAAATATCGTCAGCTCCCAACTTTCCGTTGATTTTCTCAGCAGACAGGTCGGCATGAGCAGGAGCTCGCTCTACAGCAAGCTGCTTGAGATCACAGGCGAAACGCCTGTGGAATATATTCGCTCCTTCAAACTGGGGAAAGCGGCCACACTATTGGAAAAAAGCGATCTGACTATTTCTGAAATAGCCTACCAGACCGGATTCTCCAAACCAGGCTATTTCGCCAGGGCGTTCAAGGCAAAGTTCGATATGCTCCCGTCCGACTATATTGCGCAGAAAAGGAAAACAGGTCTGAACAAACCCATAAACTGACGGTTTTTTGTCAGCGCTGTTCAAAACTTCTCATTGTTCGCCGAAATCGGTTTAGGGACCACCAATTTCGAAAGCAAACGGGTAAATTGGACCAAAACAGGCGTCAACTAAAAGATCGATATGAAGGTAACTATAGCAACCGTCACCATCCTGGTATCGCTCGCATGCGGCGTTCGCGCTATTGCACAAAACGCCGACCCCGGCCCTCTCCTTATCAATGATTCGGGGTATTTTGAAAAACCGGGAGTGAATGTGCTGGTGTTCAGCAGTCAATATAACGGGATGTTCTTCGATGAGAAAACGGCGGGTCTCGAGATCATCCACCATGGTGTGAGGACGGCGACCGGTGGCGCGATCCGGCTTCAAAATACGCCGGAGCAGTGGGACCTGATCCCGGTCATGGTTAGCCGTCAGGTGAAAAAAGATGCCGGCACGATCGAGACCGTGCTAACCTACAAAGAATACAATTTCACTTCCCGGATCCGGGTTACCGCGAAGGACAAGGGCGTCGAGATCGACGTTTACCTGGATGAACCGTTGCCGGAAAAGCTGGTGGGCAATGCCGGTTTCAATCTCGAATTCCTGCCGGCCGCTTATTTTGAAAAGACCTATTTTGCCGACGGTCACCCGGGTAATTTTCCCTTGTACCCGTCCGGTAATACGAAGATGGAATCCGTGGACAAAAAGATCCCTCAATTTGCGGGACATACTACCTTCGATGACAGGGGACGCCATGAATTCATCATCCCATCACCGTTAGCCACCGGGCGAACACTGGTACTTGCCCCCGAAGACCCGGAACGCAAGGTCCTGATCCGAAGCACAGGCACCGATCTGATGTTGTTCGACGGCAGGAATCTCGGTCAGAACGGCTGGTTCATCGTTCGCAGTTTGCTTCCGGCGGGCAAGACGGGAAAGGTACTCAGCTGGTACCTCGAGCCCAATGCCATTCCCGGTTGGATACGGAAGCCGGTGATCGGGTTCTCCCAGGCAGGTTACACTCCGGGGCAGAACAAGACGGCCGTCATCGAATTGGATAAGTCCGATGTGCCGCTGCAGGAAGCAACGCTTTACCAGGTAACGGAAGACGGCAGGCAGGTAGAGAAGCTGCGCGGTCCGCTTCATTCCTGGGGTCGGTACCTGCGTTACAATTACCTGACGTTTGATTTCAGTGCTGTAAAAGACCCCGGCGTCTATTTTTTGCAATATGGCAGCCAACGTACGAACAGCTTTCGGATAAGTCCCGACATCTATGCAGATATCTGGCATCCGACGTTGGATGTGTGGTTCCCGGTACAAATGGATCATATGGAGGTGAATGAAGCCTATCGCGTGTGGCATGGCGCATCCTTCCTGGACGACGCTCTGCAGGCGCCGGTAAACCATCAGCATTTTGACGGTTATCGTATGGGGCCGTCCACGCAAACAAAATACAAGCCACTCGAACGGATCCCCGGCATGGCCGTTGGCGGCTGGTACGACGCCGGCGATTTCGATATCCAAACCGGTTCACATTGCGACGCGGTGCTGGCTTTCGTCGACGCGTGGGAGAAATTCAAACCGACCCGCGACGAGACGTTCGTCGATTATCCGACAAGATACGTCGATATTCACCGGCCGGACGGCAAGCCCGATCTATTGCAACAGATCAGGCATGGCACACTGAATATGGTGGCGCAGGTGGAGAATATCGGTCATCCCGTGCGCGGGATCGTCGTCCCCAACCTACACCAGTACCATCACCTGGGCGACGGGTCCATGGAAACAGACAACCTGCCTTACAATCCGCAGCTGAAGCCCTATGAGACGGACGGCAGATCCAGTGGAACAATGGATGACCGGTGGGCCTTTACCGAAAGGTCGGTCTTCCTGGATTATTATACCGCCGCGGCATTGGCCGCCGCCAGCCGCGCATTGAAAGGTTTCGACGATACGCTTGCGGCACGGAGCCTGGCAGCCGCCCGAAAACTTTGGAACGAGGACGATAGTTCGGGCCGGCAGGACAACTCGCAGATCCCGGCCGTTTTCAGAAGGAGCCTGAAGGCTACTGCTGCGCTTCAGCTGTATATCACGACCAGGGAGGAGCCGTTTGCTGAAGCATTCCGGGCAGGCATTTGGCCGATGCTGGATCGCGGCGTGCAATTCGGAATGCTCACCGCCCTTCAGGCGGGTCCGTATATGGACCAGGCCTATCGTGACCGGCTGCGGGAATATGTCGCCCGGTACAAGGTGCTGTGTGACGACTATTCCCGGCAAAACCCCTATGGCGTTCCCATGGCAACCGGCGGCTGGGGCGGTAACAGCGGCATTGTCAACTGGGCGATCACCTGCTATTATGCGCACCGGTATTACCCCGACCTGATGCCGGTGGACTATATCTACAAGGGGCTCAACTACCTCTTCGGGTGTCATCCTTACTCCAATATATCCTTCGTTTCGGCGGTGGGCACCCGCTCGAAGAAGATAACGTACGGTAACAACCGCGCAGATTTCAGCTATATCGCGGGCGGCGTCGTCCCCGGTATCCTGATCCTGAAACCGGACTTCCCCGAGAATAAAGAGGACTGGCCGTTCTTCTGGGGAGAGAACGAGGTGACGGTGGGCATCTGCGCCAACTATATCCTCCTGGCAACGGCCGTGAATACCCTCCAATAAAATTCTTTCAACTATGAGAAAAACGATATTGTCCTGCTGTTTTATCGCAATATTTTCCCTCGGCGCGCTCGCGCAGTCCGCCACCATCAAAATTGACGTCGATCGCGTTATTGCGGATATAGATCCGAAGATCTATGGCGTATTCATGGAGCCGATCCATTTCAATGGGAGCCGGATGGGGTTGCCGGATACGGTTAACTTCAACACGCTGTATGGCACCCTCTATGATCCGAAATCTCCGCTTGCAGATGAGAATGGTTTCCGAAAAGATTATATAGACGCCATGCGCGAATTAAGAATTACCAATATGCGGTGGCCCGGCGGCAACTTTCTAATGGGCTATGACTGGAAAGATGGTATTGGCCCGAAAGAACAACGTCCAACGCGCATCAACCTGGCGTGGGGCGGGCCGGAGACCAACCATGTTGGCACCGATGAGTGGATGGCTTTAAATAAAGCCATTGGCAGCGAAAATATCGTCTGCGTGAACCTCGGTCTTGGTTCCATATGGGACGCAGCGTATTGGGTGGAATATTGTAATTACAAAAAAGGGACTTACTATTCCGATTTGCGTGCAAAGAACGGCCACCCCGAACCTTATCACGTGAAGATATGGGATCTGGGTAACGAAGTGGACGGGCTTCCCTGGGAACTCGGTCATAAGAATGCTGAAGATTATGTGGAGACGGCGAGAGAGGCCGCAAAGGCGATGAGGTCGGTGGATCCAACCATCAAATTTGTCGCATCGGGCTCATCCTACTATGAACCAACCAATAAATGGTT
>DASYSV010000397.1:0-7546 GCA_036010185.1 Puia sp. | reverse complement strand
ATTATTTTCTCGTCAGATAATTCCGGCACCGGGATTTCTTTTATTGTTTGCGGCCAATGGACCGTGGTCGTCCGTGTTCCGTATAGATTACTCCGGAAAGGTAAAATGGTTACACAGACGAACGAAAAAAATGTATCTTGTTCGCCTATGAAAAATCTCCTCATCCTCCTGGTGGCGATGCTGGGCTGGTCCGTGTCTCGGGCAGATATCAAATTCGTGAATTTCAATAAGATCGATCCTTCGGGTCGGTATGCCGGCCGGTTCAGTCAGCTGGTGGAGCATCTCCCGTATTACGATCATTTTTCCCCCGATTGGATCTATGAGATCCCGAAGGATACGCTGGTTCAGGAGCTGACCGCCGGTCTGCGGCTGTTCGGCACCCTGAAGGGCGACGAGCTCGAAACCGACCTGCTGTTAGGGGAGCTGGCGCATTATCTGTATAATCTCGATCAGAAGACCTATTATGACACGGCAGAGCTCTATCTGACGAAGGCCATAGGTCTCGACGGAAAGGACCCCCGCGGGTACTGGTTCCTGGCCTATCACTATGCCTTGTCCAACGAAGTGGTCAAGGGGGTTCAAACGTTCGAACAGGCACGAAGTCTGGTATCGGATGCCACACCGGGTGAGTTCTGGCAGGAATATGCGTTTGCCATGATGCTGGGCAGTATGCCATCGCATTGCCGGTATGCGCTGGATCAGTACAAACATAAGGGTGGGACCAGCCAGCTGTCTATAGTGATGGATTCGGTGATGCGTTCGAAAACGATCCCTGCCGATGCCGACAGCGCTTATACCGCCCGCGATCTATGGGAAGGTTTTCCATCCGGCGCACGAATAGCCATGATCTCGCGCGCGCTCGGTGTCAGCCTGGAGGTGGACACGACCGATTCCCTCCAAATGAACGAATTCAGCGAACGAAAAACGGCTATGGTCATGCAATCAACCCTGATCCGCGGTATCCGGGGTAAGTCATTCGGATACAATATAGCGATGATCGTAAAGGTGGCGGAGAAAGGGGAGGATCTGGGCATTTTTATGACCTCGATCGTGCCGCCGGGCGCCAAACGGGACAGCGTATTTCTCTTTTCTTCGTTGTATCCGCACGGCATATCCTATACATTTCGGGATAACAGGGTTTATGCCGACAGGGGAGGAGCCCATATCCATTTTATCGCCATCGAGCGGGAGTCGCCCGTCTATCCGGGTCTGTTCCTGGAGAACCATGCCTCTGAGATCCGCGGGACTCCCGGGCGGTTGGAGTTCTATACGCTGGGAGCAGTCCGCTCTCGGTTTCCGGGCAGGATCTTCTATTTCTTCGTTCTGGACACCTGTGGGGACATCTATAAAAGATCATGGGATGATTTCAGCCGGCTGATCACCAACGGGCTTATTCTGGATTGAACGGCTTCCGGATCAAACGGCTTCCGGATCCAATGGCGGACGGACGGCTTCCGGATCAAACCGCGGACGGACGAACGGATATTTTTCTTCAACCAATGCCCAAAAATTAAGGACATAAACTGGCAAGCGGCTGTCTGGCTTCGGCCGAAGATGTTTATCTTTAGACGTCAGTCCGACTCAAGCCAGCACAGCCTGCAGCAGTTGAATGTGGTCTCCCTTCGGAACAGCTGGGGGGCTTTCGGCAGCTGCAGCCGGCTGCGCCGGGGCATGGGAATTGCAGCGCATACATTTTGACAGAAATACCTGACCTTAAACCGTGGTCGAAACTATCTGTTTTCCTGTATGCACAAAAAGACACTGCTCCTTACTGCCATGCTGATAGCATCGTGTCCTTTGCTGTTTGGGCAACCCGGCAATGGTAATGGCAATGGTGATAAAGGCCCATCCGCCACTCTCGTATTTTCCCCCGCTACGATGCCTGACGGCCGATACGGGTCGTCTTACAAAAATTTGACGCTGGATGTCTCCGGCGGCAAGGCTCCTTATTCCTTCTCGCTATCGGGCGGGGCGTTGCCACCGGGCATGTCTTTATCCGCCAATGGCGTTTTTTCCGGCGCGCCCCAGGCCGCCGGAAGTTATTCCTTTACTGTCAGCGTCACGGACCATTCCAAAAATCCGCTTTCCGGCTCACAGAAGTATAGCCTGGTCATCGATCCGGCCGTAGCGCAGGTAACAGCAAATGCTGCAACGAAGACCGCTGGCGCTCCGGACCCGGTTTTTACATATGCGGTCGGCGGTTTGCTGAATGGAGACAATTCGGGGATACTTAAAGGCAATCTTAGCAGGACGCCAGGGGAGAGTGTGGGCATTTATCCTATTTCAAAAGGTAATCTCAGCGCCGGCGGCAATTATACTATCGCCTATACCGGCAATTTTTTTACCATCGTTCAGGGTAGTGGTAGCGGCAATGGTAGCGGCACTGAAGGTAATCCGCCACCGGGGAATCTGGTATTTTCCACCACATCGGTCCCCGACGGCCAATACGGGTCGTCATACGGGAATTCGACCCTGAAGGTCTCGGGTGGTAGCAGTCCATACTCCTTTTCGGTGGCGGCAGGAGATCTGCCACCGGGCATATCGCTGTCTACCGGCGGCGTTTTTTCGGGGGTGCCTAAGACGGCCGGCAGCTATTCCTTCACCGTCAGCGTCACGGATCACTCCAAGACTCCGCTTTCGGCCTCGCAGAATTATACCCTCATTATCGATCCCGCCGCACTGACGGTCTCCGCCAACAATACGGGCATGACCTACGGAGGAACGGTGCCTTCGCTGACGGTGTCTTATAACGGACTTGTCAATGGCGACAAAGCTTCCGGCCTTACGACGCCGGCTATCGCCACTACTACGGCTACCTCATCTTCCGCGACAGGGGCCTATTCCATCTTGGCATCCGGCGCGGCAGATCCGAATTACAGCTTCACCTACAAACCCGGAACGCTAACCATCAGCCCCGCCACGCTGACCGTATCGGCCAATGCGGTGACAAAAGTATTCGGTGCTCCGGACCCATCGCTGACCTACACTGCCAATGGCTTTGCAAACGGAGACGGAACGAACCTGTTTACCGGCAACCTGAGCAGGAGTCCGGGCGAGAATGTGGGCAAATATTCCATATCGAGAGGCAGCCTCAGCGCGGGCGGCAATTACTCGATCGGCTTTACCGGTAATTACTTAACTATCACAAAGGCTTCTCAACAAATAACCTGGACGCAGAACCTGTTGGTCGGATGCCAGTCTGCCTCACAGCTGCAATTGAATGCGACCGCCAGCAGCGGCCTTCCGGTGAGCTATTCGGTATCCGACGCGAGCGTAGCAAGTGTATCGGGAAATATCCTGACCTTGCTGCAACCGGGCACAACGGTCATTACCGCGAACCAGGGAGGCAATTCCGAATATCCGCCCGCGACGGCCGTTAGCGATACGCTGGTTTATCAGCCGGTTTCCCTGATCGACCAACACTGGAGCGATGTGCTTTTTTTCGATAACAGCAGCGGCGATTTTGCAGGATGGCAATGGTATAAGAACGGGCAGGCCGTTCCCGGTGCGACCGATCCATTTTATAGCGACACGCCCGCTTTGAATGGACAATATTATGTCATAGCGACCAATAAAGGCGGCCAGAAAATCGAAAGCTGCACAATGACGATTACCGGCGGCGCCGCAATTCAAGGCGGAATAAAGGTGTTTCCCAATCCCGCCAACGCAGGCGGACTTATAACCATCACCAGTAATTATTCTAATCCCGCCTTGAAGGGTGCGGTCCTGCAGGTGGTAGATGTCAACGGTAAGATCCGGCAACAATTGACGGTCGTCAAGTCGACGAGCCAGGTGACCATGCCTTCGGATGCCGGTATCTATATCGTCAATCTGCTGCTTGCCGGCGGTCAAAAAGCGAGCACCAATGTGCTGGTGATCAATTAGCCTATTACCAATGAGAACATTCAGAAAAATAGTCATATTGGCGGTGAGTCTCGCCGCAATCAGCGCCAAAAGCGACGCACAGGGTTTGGGTATAGAGCTGGATGGCGGTTTGCAGGGGATGCAATACAAATTACCCGGCGGCCATTCTACGGCATTGCCCGGCGGTTCTTTGGGTCTGACCTATACATTCAGGGTAAACAGCCAATGGGGTGTTCGTACCGGTATCCTGGGCTCGATCTACAGGACACAGGCTAGTCTGAAGGACGGCACCTATAGCTCTGGCCAGGTAGACGACGGGGGTTCTGCTTTCAACTACAATATAAAGGCGACGGGATACAAGGAAACACAACAATTCTATGCCGCGACCATACCGTTGCTGTTGCATTTTCATACCGGAGGCGCAGGCCTGGAATGGTATTTCGACGGCGGCGGCAAATTCATTTTCCCTTTCAATACCAGCATACAGGCTTCGGCACGTCAATTGAGTCTCGCCGGCTACTATCCCAATTTTCATATCGTTGTTTCCAATCTGCCCCAGCATGGTTTTGGTACTGTGAATGGATGGCATGCCGGCTCGACCACCGGGTTGAAACCCGCCGGGGCATTAAGTGCGGGAACAGGGATTAGTTTCGCTATTTCCCGCCACACGCGGATCTACACCGGCGTATATGTCGATTATGGGCTCACCGATCTCAGAGAGAAAAGCGACAGCATGCCGCTTGTCACGTACAGTACTGCCGGCATCAGCCATGTAAAGGCCAATGGAGCGATGCATCTGCCAAATTCCGGCGCTGCAACCTTGCTCTCCTTCGGTGTACAGGTCAGGCTGAGTTTCGGATCGGCAACGTCCCCGGGACGGCGCAAAAGGACACAAAGGCATGAAACGGATTCGCTGCGGCAGGCTTCGGCGGCAGTGTCTCCTGCGAAAAATTCGCCGCCCCGTGCTACTGAGCCGGTGTCGCGTGTCCCGGCATCGCTTCCGCCCGCGAAAGATTCGGCGGTCCAGGTGACTCCTAAACAGGCATCGCTTCCGCCCGCGAAAGATTCGACGGTCGCTGAAGCCGGTGCGACGGCTGTTTCAACGGATAACATCTCCCTGGATTCGTTGATCCGGAGGGATGAGGCGCAGTCCGCAAAGCGCAGCCAGGCAGAGAGGAGCCGCCGGAATGTGGTCTTTGGCATCATCGGTGAAACCGCCATTCCCGATATGCAGAAAGCAAAACTGGATGAATTGGTCAGCTTATTGAAAGATCATCCCGATCTCCGGCTTTCCATCGAGGGTCATTTTTGCGATAGCCTGATGCAGATGGAAAATAGTCAAACTGCCGAAACCCGTATGAAAGCCGTCGTAAAATATCTCGAGAACAAAGGGATCAGCCGTCGCCGCATGGATATAGGCTATCTGAAAAAGAGCGACCCGGTCTTGTCTTACGATCCGGCTGCCAATTATAGGAACCGTCGGGTTGCCATTCACATCATTGGTTCTTTTTGAGAAAAGGTTTCACTATCCTGTTTCCCCCCGACCGGAGGACGAGGAAATATGCCGCTGGTGCCAGTGTTGCGATAGGGACGGTCACCGTATTCAGGCCCTTGAACAGCGAGATCGGTCGAGTGAGCAGCGACTGCCCCAGTGCGCTCGAGATCGATACGGTAGCACTTTCGTTGGCCGAGGAGATCACAGTCAGGGTCAGGTAATTGGTCGCAGGGTCGGGATAAAGACGGATAGAGCTTCCATCGGGACCCGGCACTCCCGCGACGGCGACGACGCGTGAATAGAACCATTCCCCGTTTGAATTCTGCCAGGCCAGCCGGTAATCCAGAGTCCCGTTACTATTCGCCGCCCTGTCGGTGTAATGATAGCTGATCGAATCTTTCGAGCAGGAAACGGTTGCGACGCCGGCAAAATGCGACAGATCGGAGGATCGCTGAAGAATGAAGTTTCGCATATCCGTGGCCGTTTCAGGGGACACCAATGCCCAGGACAGCTGGATATCCTGGCTGGTGCGCATAGCATTGAAATATTGTAAGACGGGTGAGGCCAGGGCAACGCATACCGGCCCCGAAGAGACCGGGGGCGCAAAGCTGCTGAGTGTCATTCCGGCCGTTCCTGCAGTGGCGCCATTGGCAAACCCCTTACAGGAAGGGCTTTTGGTGCTGCCGGAACTGACGACACCGTTGGCTCCGCCGCTGACCGTGGCGGTGACCGCACCCGGGAAAGAAGATCCTGCCGTCCAGACCATTCCGCCTGCTCCACCTCCGCCGGGACCGGTACAGTCACCCACGTGATTGCTGGAATTCGAGCCGTTGGCGCCGCTGGCGTCAGCCGTGATGGTCCCGGTAATGGTTGACGCATCCAGGACGATCGTTCCTCCGGCGCCGCCTCCGCCTCCGCCATCGCCTTCGGCCTGATATGGATCGGTACAGATGGGATTCGTAGGTGAGACACCGGTCGCCAATAGCCGTCCTCCTCCGCCAACGATCACTGGAGCCGACAACACGATGATACCGCCGCCATTCCCGCCGGGTTCTCCATAGCCGTTATTTTCTTCACCGCTGCCGCCGCCGCCGCCAAAAAAGATGCGGTTTTTCGCGGACGAATAGCCATAAGCTGCAACACTGGCGCCTCCGACACCGGGATATTGGGCATGACAATCGAAGGTCGATTCGCCGGTGCGTTGTCCACCCGCGCCTCCCGTACCATAATTGCCGCCGCCGCCACCGCCCGAGTTACCATTGTCGCCGCCACCGCCTCCGTTGGCCAACTTGCCGCGGCCAAATTCTTCGCCGGTAATATAAGCCGCAATGCCCTCTCCCTTTCTTCCGCCGGTGTTGAACCCGCTGGCCGGATAGGACAGATAGTAAGCGCTGACCGTAACGGCCCAGCTGCAGTTGTAGGGAGGGACAGCATAGTTGATCAATGTGCCTCCTTCGAAACCCTGACCGGTGACATTGATGTCCGCGTTCAGCGTGATGGAGCCGGTAGCTTCCAGCACGACGATACCGCCCTTTCCGGTGAGAGAATCCCAGGGTTGAGGAGTGATGGTGCCGCCAACCGTCAGCGACGAACTGTATGGCACCGTGACCAGCTGTACCATAGCTGTCGGATCATAAGTATTCGCCAGGGCATTCAGCATCCAGATCTCGTTGCCGCTGATCGTGCAGATGATATTGAATTCATATGCTCCGGCATTATTTGCCGCGGTAATATCGCCATAGTTGGCTGTATTGGTTGCGGTGATCGAGGCGCCTTTGGCCTGATAGAGGAATACACGCTGACCCACGGAGAGACCGGAGGCATTATCGACCGTCACCGCATTGGCCGCGCTGTTGACCGCTGTAATGGAGTAATAGGAATTGACCGTGCCGGAAAGTGTCTGGCCGCAGGCGATGTCCCAATGGAGGGTGAGGATTATGAAGAACACCGCGAAACGGGCGTCGTTTTTCATACTTATTGGATATCCAACAAGATACTACTATTTTTTTGGTTTTAAAAGTCCTGGAGGGGGGCGGGAATTTGGGCGTTAGTTATTGAATATGAGTCCGTTGCGTACTTTTTTAGGAATTCTTGTTTCGAATCCCTGTACCAGGCCACCATTCTCAGCTTACGTAAGGTATAGATATAGACCCAGGCCAGGTCCAATTGACCCGGCAGGAAGCCTGC
>DASYSV010000396.1:0-18196 GCA_036010185.1 Puia sp. | reverse complement strand
CCGGCCGGCGATAAAAAGGACGAAGGACAGATTCCAGGGCACCTCCGCCACGATGACGGGTAGTACCGTCGTCACATAGACCCAGACGAAAGAGAGAAATATGGTTTTTCCTATGGCGATCTCGCGCAACCGCCGGAAGAGGGGATGAGGTACCTTTGGGGCCGAATAAAGGAACGTGAGAAAAACGGCAAAGCAAAGGGCGAAGAACCAGTGCCACAGGTAAATGAAATATACGCCCGCGCCTACGAGTCCGGTCAGGTAGAGGACGAAGTGAAGGGCCTTGTGATGATTCGTCCAGTGAACGCGACGCGATGGGGCGCTGGAGCGCGGCGTGAGGTACCAGTGAAAATTATAGCTGCAGATGGTAGCAAAGAATACGAACCCCAGGAGACGCATCGGCGGAGGCGATCCCAGCAGCAGCTGGCTCGTTTGCCAGGTCATCAGGACGGCACAAAAGGCAATATAAAGGCTGCTGAAAACAAAATAATCGGCTATTTTTCTGAACACGCTTTGTTGAATCGTATGGTAAGTTAAGGATTTATGACTATAATCTCCGGGGACGTGAGCGTGTCGGTGTATACGCTATCGGGAGTCATGGCGAAGAACTTGAACTGCAGGGTATCGTTGATATGGCCGCTGCTGCTGAGGTAATCATTCCAATCGAGAACGTAGCGGAACTGTCCTTTGCTCGCACCGCTGAAATCGGGTATCGAGGCTGTGAGGGTGTCGGGTCCTGCCAGGATGAATGGCGGAGCCTGGTTCAGTCGTATGCGAATGGAATAGAAAGTGCCTTTGCCAAGGGTGCCGCCGCTGTTATCGAAGTTGAACACGCCGATCATCGAATCATTGGGTTGTATCTTCGTGTTGATAGACGCGAAGGTTATCCTGGGATGAGTGCCGGTCGAGCTTTTTTTGCAACTTCCCAGGACGAGGAGGAATGACAGGACGGGTAGCAGGAAATAACCAGGCTTCATGTAGCTGATTTGATAAGTACAAACCTACCTAAATTTAACTAAAAGGGGGTAATTTCGCCGGAGTTTTTGCAATTCATTGACTAAATATACCGGCATACCTGCCACAGGCGATCTTTTTTCCCTTTCCGCGGAAGTTTTTATCCCCCGGGCGCTGGAGCTTTTCGATTTCCAGTATGGGAATAATCCCCTTTATCGCCGGTACACAGAGGCCCTCGGAGTGGATCCGGCGGGGGTTGCCGATATCGCCGCTATTCCCTTTTTACCCGTGAATTTTTTCAAAACGCAACCGGTAAAGACAACCGAGTTCATACCGGAGGACGTATTTACCAGTAGTGGTACAACGGGAATGATCGCCAGCCGTCATGAGGTCAAGGATCTCGGGCTGTATAAAAGGAGTTTTACCGCGGGCTTCCAGCGGTCGTACGGCCCGCCGCGGGAGTGGTGTATCATCGGGCTGTTGCCTTCTTACCTGGAGAGGGCCAATTCATCGCTTGTCTCGATGGTGCATGAGCTCATCGGTTTGTCGGGGCATCCCGACAGCGGCTTTTATTTGTACGATCATGAGGGACTGTTTGGGACGCTGCAGCGTCTGGAGAGCCAGGCGCAAAAAACCCTGCTCATCGGGGTGAGTTTCGCGCTGATGGATTTTGCCGGGAAGTATTCGATGCGGCTGCGGCATACCGTGGTCATGGAGACGGGCGGAATGAAGGGGCGTAGGCGTGAAATCACGCGTCCGGAGCTGCATGCCTGTCTCTGCGAGCGGCTGGGCGTAGACGTCATTCATGCCGAGTATGGGATGACGGAATTGTTGTCACAGGCGTATTCGCCGGGGCAGGGGCTGTTCACATCTCCGCCGTGGATGCGGGTGCTGGTCCGCGCGGAGGACGATCCTCTCGATGTCCGGACGGAGGGTGAAGGGATCATCAATATCATCGATCTGGCCAATTGCTGGTCATGTGCTTTCCTGGCGACCGAGGATGTGGGAAGGGTCTTTCCCGACGGCCGGTTCGAGGTGAACGGACGCGTGGATAATAGCGACGCAAGGGGGTGCAGCCTGCTGGTAGCTTCTCAGTGATGCAGAACGAGCATCAGCGATTTCCAGAGTGTGCTACAGCTGGTCAGGACGACGAGGGTGCCCACGGCGATGAACATGGTCTTGACCGGCAGTTTGCCGACCAGCCGGGCCGCGAGCGGTGCGGCGAGCACACCTCCGAGGATCATGCCTGCGACATCCAGTAACGGAATGCTTTTCAGAAGGATGAAAAAAGTGATGGCGCTGGACAGGACGACGAAAAATTCGGCGAGACAGACGGAGCCGATGACATAACGTGGGTTTCTTCGTTTGGCAATGAGCGTGCTGGTCACGAGCGTGCCCCAGCCGCCGCCGGCAAAAGCATCCATGAAGCCTCCAGCCGATGCCAGCCAGCCCGCCCCTTTCACTTTATCTTTCGGGTTGCGTCGTTTGAAGGCCTTGCGGAGGATATACCAGCCGAGATAGATGGTGTAGAGAGAAAGCGGGATCCGCACATATTTCGAATATTCCTTACCGAAATACGCCAGCGTAGCACCCAAAATGGCGCCGATGATGCCGGGGACGACGAGGGTACGGAACAGCTTGCGGTTGATATTTCCGAAGCGGTGGTGGCTGTATCCCGAAACGCCGCTGGAGAAAACGCGCGCGGAGTGTACGCGGCTGCTGACGATGGCCGGGCTTACACCGTAGGCCAAAAGGAAAACGGTGGAGATCGTCCCGTATCCCATACCCATCGAGCCGTCTACCATCTGTGCGAGGAAACCTGCGAGGGTCATGATGCCGAAGGTCTCGAGATCGAACCCACCCGGCAGACCACGGAAAAAGTCGGTGATGCCGCCGAAAGGAACGAGGGACAGGATGCCGTGTCCGAGGATCATGAAGAAGAAAGCGAAGAGACACCATTTGACCACCTGCTGCCATTTGCTGTGCCGGGAACGGGCCGGAAGCTCGGGAGTGGCCTGTTTGGCCACAAGCACCTTCGTGAGATCGTTGAGACGACGTACCTTCTCGGAGAAATCGCCGTTCATGCCCTGCCGGATGGTTTGCATATTGTCGAGCACGCTTTCCATTTCGTCGGGGATCATCCCGCCTATTTCTTCTTTCAGTCTTTTTGCAATAGTCGGGGATTTGCCGTTGGTGGAGATCGCGATCTTTAGATTACCCTTCCGGATGATGGACGAGAGATAGAAATCGCAGAGTTCCGGCGTATCGGCCACGTTGACGAGTATGCCTTTTTCCCTCGCGTCCTGTGCGACCAGCTCACTGACGGAACGATCATTGACGGCAACGATGGCGATATCCGCATGATCGAGATCGCCGGGATCATAAACGCGTTCGACGAGAAGGATGTTGTTATGCCGATCAGCAAGCTCCCTGACGGCGGAATTAATAGACGGAGCGACGACGGTGATTTGTGTTGCGGGTGAATTTTGTAATACTGCGTGAAGCTTTTCCAGGCAAACATTGCCGCCACCCACGACGAGCAGACGCAGGCGTTCCAGCTTTATGAATACCGGGAACAGATTGTTCGTTGTAACGTTCTTGGCTTCCATTAATAATTCCATAAAATTAGTAGATTATTGTCAGAACGCAAGCTGAAGCTGCGCTTCGAACAGATTATTATTGATGGCAGGACCTTCCTGGTTCCGCAGCGAATAGTATACCTGGATCTTGGTCCAGACGTTGAAGAAATAGTTTACGCCGAAGTCATAATATGTCGAGGCGGTCTGCGTCTTTGCCGTATTGGGATCGTAATAGTCATACCTGAAGACACCCTGCAGCTTGCGGGGCAGCAGGAAGTAGCCGATCTGGGCATACCAGCCTTCATGGATCGTAATGGCGGGATCGGTCCCGTGATCGGCGGCAGAACCGCTGCCTTCCTGCCCCCGGATGTATTCTCCTTTCAGCGACAGCGAACTAAGATTCACCGCCAGCTCGCCGCCGTAGCGGATGCGTTTCTGGTCTTTTGCCGGCGAAGTCATGAACCGGTCGACGCCATTGTAGTACGAGCCGCCGAGGCTCAGGAATTTCGCTGGGTGGATGACCAGTCGGGCGTCGATGTCCCTGGACGCATTGTTGTCGGGTGAATTGATGCCCGCGCCGTTGAGCAGCTGGACCGTATAGTCAAGGAAGTATGCGTCTCGCAGGCGGAAGAAGCTTCCTGCCGCCTGGATGCCGATATCCCTTCCGTTCTGGTTGCCGACGGAGTCCACCAGCCCGTTGGCCGCATCGCCTTTACGTCCGACAAGTGCGCTGACGACCTGCGAGCGCTCGATCAGATCGAGGTTTCTGTCCTGTGTCATATTTTCCTGCGAGAAAGCGACGTATAGCTGTCCGGCCCTGATCTGGAGGAAATGGAAGGGTTTGTAGGTGATGTTTGCCTCGATGAGGGTGGGGGAGATCAGGGCCCCGCCGGTCGGTGCAGTCCCGGATGTCGCGCTGGCGCCTGCGAAATCGACGAGCAGGCGATAATCGAACTGCGACGCGAAGTGGCCCTGGAAATCCAGACGGGCTCTTTTGATGCTGAAGCCGTCGAAATATTTCCCGGGGTGTTGGAAATTCTGATAGACAGCCTGGGTATATCCGCTGAGGTCCAGCGAGCGGCCGAGGCGGAGCGGGAAAGAATCCGCCGTCTGCTCTTCTTTTCTTTGCCGGGCCGAGAAGTCCCTGCGGATGGAATCCGCCTCCTGTTGGGTGATGGTGCCTTTTTGGGTCAGCAGTTTCAGAAGATCGTTGGTGGTTTGAGCGCCCGAGGCCAGCGTTGCCAGGAGTACCGAGAGAAGCAGTGTGGTCCGTTTCATTAGTCTACAAATTTAGTAGAGTAATTGGTTAATAAAAAAGATCGCCGCCGATGGGGCAGGCGATCCCGTGTCCGTTTAAATTTTATACCAACGCTGGCGGAAGGCAAAATCGCCGAACCGCTCGCCGGTGATGCGTTCTTTTTTATACAGCCAGAATAGCAGCCCCAGCTCGCGCAGGATCGCAGCTTCATCGAGGTTTTCCTTATAGAGCCGGTTGAGCCGCGTGCCTTCATGGTCCCCGCCGAGATAGAGGTTATAGCGTCCCGGGGCCGTCCCGACGAAGCCGATCTCCGCGGCGTAGGGCCGTCCGCAGCCGTTGGGGCAGCCGGTCATCCGGATGATCATCTCTTCATTGGAGAGATCGTGAGCAGCCAGCAGGACTTCGATATGCCCGATCAGCGTCGGAAGATAGCGTTGCCCTTCGGCCAGCGCAAGCGGGCAGGTCGGCAATGCGACGCAGGCGATCGAATTTTTACGGATGGCAGAGGCGGTTTCGGTATGGGCGAGGATTCCGAACTTCTCGAGGATACCGTTGACCAGGTTCTTGTCTTTTTTTCGGATGTCGGCCAGGATGAGGCCCTGGTTGGTCGTGAATCGGAAATTGGCCTTGCCGGTCTGGGCGATCTCGAAAAGTGCGGTCTTGAGCGCCAGTTTTTCGTCGTCAAGGATCCTGCCGTTCTCGATGAAGGGCGTATAATACCAGAGGCCCTGGTGATTTTGTTGCCAGCCGTAAAGATCTTTCCGCTCGTTGAAGAAATATGGACGCGGTGGTTCCAGCTCGAATCCCGTGCGTCGCGTAAGTTCTTGTTTATACCAGTCGGCGCCGAGACGGTCGAGGGTATATTTGAGACGGGAGAGTTTGCGGTCGCTGCGGTTGCCATAATCGCGCTGGATGGTGATGATCTCATAGATCGTTTTGAACAACCGGTCGTCGTCTGCGGGGACGAACCCGATCACCGTTGCAAGACGGGGATAGGTGTCCGGGTTTCCGTGAGTGGCGCCGAGACCCCCGCCGATGGCGACATTGAAGCCTTCGAGCCTATCGTTATTAATGACGGCGATCAGTCCGAGATCGTTGGTCAGTACGTCGACCTCGTTATTCGGCGGGATGCCGATACCGATCTTGAATTTTCTCGGAAGGTAGCGGTCCTGGTACAGCGGATCTTCTTCTTCTTTTTTATCGGTGAGCTTTTCCTGGTCGAGCCATATCTCGTAATACGCTTTTGTCTTCGGTAGCAGCATCCGGCTGATGCGGGCGGCGTAGCTGTGCACCTGTTCATGGATGGCGGATTGCATCGGGTGGGCGGCGCAGGTGACGTTTCTATTGACATCTCCGCAAGCGGAGATGGAGTCGAGCCCGGCGGCGTTAAAGGCGCTGATAGTGGGTTTGACCCGGTGTTTCAGGAGACCGTGCAGCTGGATGGTCTGACGGGTAGTGATCTTGATGGTGCCTGTGGAGTTCTCTCCGGCGATATGGTGCAGCGCGATATATTGTTCGGGGGTCAGGAGACCTCCGGGTATGCGCAGACGGATCATGAAGGACCAAAGCCGTTCCAGCTTTTTGGCGGCGCGTTCTTCGCGGCGGTCGCGGTCATCCTGCTGATACATGCCGTGGAATTTCACCAGCGACTTGTCGTCCTCGCCGATGGCCCCGGTAAGCTCGTCGAGAAGGGTTTCGGCAAGGGTGCCGCGAAGGCCGTCACTGGCTTGCTTGATCCGTTCGGTATCCGACAGGTTCTTGTTTTCGATCATATTGTTCACTTCAGTAGACATCTTTTACATAACGGCCCGTCTCTTTCAGCTCGTCGAGATAGGCCTGGGCCTGGGCCGCATTTTTGTTGCCTTCTTTTTGAATAATGGAGAGGAGGGTATCCTCCACGTCTACGCTCATCGGTTGTTTGGCGCCGCAGACAAAGACGTGTGCACCGGACTGCAGCCACGCGAATAGTTCCGTGGCATTTTGGCGCATCCTGTGTTGCACGTAGACCTTTTCTTTCTGGTCGCGGGAAAAAGCCGTGTTGACGCGCGTGAGCACTCCTGTCATCGCCCAGTCCTGGATCTCGGTCTGGTAGAGGAAATCGGTGGTAAACCGGCGGTCGCCGAAGAAAAGCCAGTTCTTTCCCTGCGACCCGCGACTGTCTCTTTCCGCGATGAATGAACGGAAGGGTGCGATCCCCGTTCCGGGTCCGATCATGATGATATCGGTATCGGGAGCCGGGAGGCGGAATTGGGAATTGGGATGAATATAGAATTCGATGGTCTGTCCCGGCGTCAGTTGTGAAAGTCCATCGGAGCAAAGGCCGAACTTGGTTTCTCCGTTGACGGCAAATCGGTCGCGCGCCACCGTGAGATGGATCTCGCCGGGGTGAGCCTCGGGTGAGGAGGAAATGGAATAAAGCCGCGGCGCCAGTGGTTCAAGAATAGCGACGACGGCATGGAACTGGCGCGTGTCGTGCACTGGGTAGATCTTGAGCAGATCGAGCAGCCCGATCTTCGTTTCGGGTATGTCCTGCTGTACGATGCCCGCATATTTTTTCACGACGCGTTCGGGGAGATAGACGATGTTCAGTCGCCGGCGGAGCAGGTGTGCCAGCGGCCATTCTTCCGACCGGTGGGGAAGGAGCTGGTTGGCATCGGCGCCGGTGAGTGCGATGATGGCCTCGACGAGGACGGCCGGGTTTTCCGGGACTATTCCCAGGCTATCGCCCGGTTGGTATTCGACACCTTCGGCTTCTATCTCCAGGTGCCAGGTTTGTTTACCCGAGCCGTGGTCGTTGAGATTGGTATTGGTGAGGATGGCGCCGGTATATGTTTTTTTTGTGTGCGGCTTTGCGATGACGACGGGTGCGGCGGCAAGCGTAGGGGCGTGGTTCAGTTGCTGGAGCACCGAATCGAACCATTTTGAGGCTTCGCTCTCGTAGTCGGTATCGCATTTTTGAAGCGAGAGGAGACGTTGTCCGCCTATTTTTTGCAATTGCTGATCGACGTCTTCACCGGCCTTGCAGAACAGCGGGTAGGCGGTATCGCCGAGAGCGAGGACACCGTATTTCAGGCGATCGAGACGCAGACCGTTCTGATGGATATGGTCATAGAATTTTTTCGCGGCGGCGGGCGGTTCGCCGTCACCCTGGGTGCTGATCACCGTGAGAAGGTATTCTTCCTTGGTCAGATCGCCCAGACGGTATTGTTCGAGACCGACCAGTTTGGCCTGGATGCCCTTCTTTTTGGCCCTGGCGGCGAAATCGGTCGCAAGACGTTTGGCATTGCCCGTCTCGGTGCCATAGGCGATGGTGATCCGGAGCGGGGCCGCGGAAGGCTCGGCTGCGGTGGATTGCGGTGCAGCGACGGCCGCGGGGGCGGATACGGCACCCGGTCCTTGCGCGACGACCCCGGCCAGATAGCCGCTGAGCCAGATCAGCTCTTCGCGGGAAGAGCCCGCGATCAGCTCCTTCATCATATTCATTTTCGGTGTCGTCAGCATAGCGCGATTTTTTTTGTGGATGAAAGCCCAGGAAAATATTCTTCGTTGCTCCCGCTGTTCGTCAGCCATTGGAATTCGGAGTGAAGGGCGGCCACCCGGCCGATAATAACCAGTGCCGGGGAAGCGTAGCGGCTTCCACCGGCGGCCGGAAGATAATCATGCACAGGCAAGGCGTTCACGCGTTGGAGCGGAGTGGTGGCCTGTTCGATGACGGCTACCCATCGGTCTTCGGGTATGCCTTGTTGCAACAACCGCCGGATGAGGGTATCCAATGGGGCCGAAGACATATAAAAAACAAGGGTATCCGTTGTTTGCGCCAGATCGCGGTACCAGCCATCGTCTGCATTGTCGGGGCTATAGCCGGTGAGGAAACGTACGGCGGTGGAAAAGCCTCTCGCCGTCAGGGGTATCCCGGCATAGGCGGCCGCGCCGAGGGCAGCGGTGACGCCGGGTACCAGCTCATAGGGAATCCGGTGGCTGGTCAGCGCCGTCAGCTCGTCGAGGATATTGGAGAAAATGGAGACATCGCCTCCTTTTAGCCGGACGACGAGCTTGCCTTGCAGGGCATGTTCGACCAGCAGGTGATCGATGACGGATTGCGGTGTCGAGTCGGCGTGGTGCGATTGTTTGCCGACGGGGATGAGCAGGGCGTCGGGCGGGATATAGTCCCGGAGGATCTCCGGGCTTACGAGGCGGTCGGCAATGACGACGTCCGCGCGGTTCAGCCAGCGAAGGGCCTTGACCGTGAGGAGCTCGGGATCACCGGGTCCTGCTCCCGCAAAAATGACTTTACCGATATGGATAGTATCTTTTCGCATTCTCTTTTTATTGGATCATGCAGGCGCCTACAGTTACAAAGCTGGTTTCGTCGATGAGGATGGCTCCGCCTCCCGCAGGCAGATCGTTATAGCCGTCGAAGGGCAGGGCAGCGGCGGTGCGGATACTCGCCCTGACGATATCGTTCAGACCCGCTTGTCCGGGCGAAGGCAGCTTTTCCAGGGTATTTACGTCGAGGCGGTATTCGATGTCCTTTACCAATCCCCGTACGGTACGGCTACCCAGTTGAAGCAGGTATTTATTGCCCGGCTGCAGCGGCTTGGTATCCATCCAGCAAAGCAAAACGTCGAACTCCTGTCCCACCTGGGGTGGGTGAACGCCATTCACGATGAGATCGCCGCGGCTGATATCGATGTCGTCTTCGAGACGAAGGATCACGCTTTGCGGGGCGAATGCCTCTTCTACTTCCTTCCCGCCGGTCTCTATGGCCAGGATGCGGCTGGTCAGCCCCGAAGGGAGGATGGTGACGGTGTCGCCTTTCCGGTAGATGCCGCTGGATATTTTGCCGGCATAGCCCCGATAGTCGTGGTGCTCGTCGGTCTGAGGACGGATGACGTACTGGACGCTGAGCCTGCCCCGTCTCAGATCGGTGTCGATATCGACCGGGGTCGTTTCCAGCAGACCCAGAAGGGTCGGACCGTCGTACCAGGGCAGCTGCGAGCCGCGTTCAACGATATTGTCGCCTTTCAGCGCGCTGATGGGCAGATAGGTGACGTCTTTCAGCTGCAGGCTCCTGGCTGTCTCCGCAAAATCGATGAGGATATTGTTATAGCGGTCCTGCGAATAGCCCACGAGATCCATCTTGTTGACGGCGACGACCACGTGGGGGATATTGAGCAGCGAAGCGATGATGGAATGTCTGCGGGTCTGTTCCACGACACCGTTGCGGGCGTCGATGAGGATGATGATTAGATTGGCATTGCTTGCGCCCGTCACCATATTGCGGGTGTACTGGATATGACCCGGCGCGTCGGCGATGATGAACTTGCGCCTTGGCGTCGAAAAATATTTATAGGCTACATCGATGGTGATGCCTTGTTCGCGTTCGGCGCGCAGACCATCGGTCAGCAGGGCCAGATCGATCTCTCCGGCCTCCTTGTTCCTGTTCCTGCTCTGTTTTTCCAGGGCTTCCAGCTGGTCGGTCAGGATGCTCTTGCTGTCATAGAGCAACCTTCCGATGAGGGTGCTTTTCCCGTCGTCCACGCTACCTGCGGTTATGAATCGTAATAAGTCCATGTGTTGAGCTTGTTGATCGTTAGAAATAGCCATTCTTTTTTCTGTCTTCCATCGCGGCTTCCGATACCTTGTCGTCGATGCGTGTCTCGCCACGCTCGCTGGTGCGCGTAGCCGTTATCTCCCGGATGATATCGTCGATGACCGATGCCGATGACTCCACAGCGGCCGTGCAGGTCATATCGCCGACCGTACGGTAGCGGACCGTGCGACGTTGTACGCTGTCGCCTGAGTCCAGACGGATAAAGGGCGAAACGGCCACCCATTGTCCTTCATAGTCGATGACCTCGCGTTCGTGCGCGAAATAGATGGAGGGTAACGAAATGTTCTCGCGGCGGATATAGTTCCAGATGTCCAGCTCGGTCCAGTTGCTGATGGGGAAGGCCCGTACGTTCTCGCCTTTGCGGATCCGGCCGTTGTAGATATTCCACAGCTCGGGACGCTGGCGTTTGGGATCCCAGCCGCCGAACTCGTCGCGGACGGAGAATATCCTTTCTTTCGCCCGTGCTTTTTCCTCGTCACGGCGGGCGCCGCCGATGCAGGCGTCGAACCCGAACTCCTCGATGGTATCCAGCAGCGTATAGGACTGGAGGGCGTTGCGGCTGGAGAATTTTCCACCGGGCTCGGTGAGATGCCGGCGGCGTATGGTGTCTTCCACCTTGCGGACGATCAGCTTTTCGCCGATAGTGGATACCAGCCTGTCGCGGAAGTCCAGCGCCTCAGGGAAATTATGACCGGTATCGATATGCACCAGCGGGAAAGGGAACTTCCCCGGGCGAAAGGCTTTTAAGGCCAGGTGGACCATCGTGATGGAGTCCTTGCCTCCGCTGAAAAGAAGGGCCGGATGTTCGAACTGTCCCGCCACCTCGCGCAGGATGTGGATGGACTCCGACTCCAACTGGTCGAGATAGTCTAACTGGTATTTGGTGTCGTTGCTCATATCATTTTTTTATGATGCCGCGTTCGGGCGGCTATGATGCGACATGCGGGCCGCTATGACGCGACATGCAGGCCGCATTCTTTTTTACTGTTGTCTTCCCACCACCATCTTCCGGCCCGAAAATCTTCGCCCGGCCGTATGGCGCGTGTACAGGGAGCGCAGCCGATGCTGACGAAACCCTTATCGTGAAGCGGGTTGTAGGGAATATTGTTCTGATCGATGAAGTCCCTGACCTCGTCGCTGCTCCAATGCAGCAGGGGGTTATATTTAATGATCTTGTTGCCTTCGTCGAATTCTATGATCTGGTGGTCTGCCCGTTGGGGAGATTGTTCGGCCCTTAGACCGGTGATCCAGACCGTTTGACCCGCGAGGGCCCGTTGCAGCGGCTCTACCTTGCGGATATGACAGCATTCTTTGCGGTTGGCCACCGACTCGTAAAAGGCGTTGGGTCCTTTTTCTTCCAGGTACGATTCAAGCAACCGTCGGTCAGGGTAATAGGCCTTCAGCCTGGTCCCGTATTTTTCGTTGGTGGCGCTCCATACGGAATACGTCTCCGCGAAGAGCCGCCCGGTATCCAGCGTGAAGATCGATACCGGCAACCCGGCACTCAGAATATGGTGGGTGATGACCTGGTCTTCGATTCCGAAGCTCGTGGAGAAGGTGACCTTACCCGGATATCGTTTGACCAGAAGCGCAAGCGCCTCGCTGATGGATAATCCACTAATTAGGTAGAGTAATTCGGCAGAAGCTTGTTTTATGTCTTGTGTGTGGTCCATGATCCGGTGATGTGATGAAGGGAATTGTTTCTTAGGCCCCGGGTAGATGAGGGATCAACAGCAACAACAGGGTTCGCTGCTGGACATGGAGGAAATCTGATGCCGGATGGAGGGGAGATGCGTGTTCATACTATTGTCTACCATTATTGTGGACAAAGATAGTAGCCGTTCGCCGGAAAAACAAAAAAAGTTTTGGACCACGGGGTCGCGGAAAGTTACCGGATGAGGATTTTCTGCACTGTAGACCCCGTATCGGTGGTGACTTCGACGAAATAGATGCCTGGGGCCAGCGCACTGAGCGGCACGGTATTGAGATTGCCGCGTACAGAACGCACCAGCACCGTTCTGCCGGAAACATCGATCAGCCGGATGAGCCGGGCGCTCCGGGTCGTGCTGATAAAGACGTAGGTTCGGTGGACCGGGTTTGGATAAATGATGACGCTCACGCTGTCGGGGCCCTCTACTTTCCGGATAGGTGACCCGATGAAGTTGCCGAAGGCATCCACCGCGCGCAGGCGGTAGTAGTTGGCGCCGCTGTCGAGATGGGTGTCGGTATACTGGTAATTGTCCGTTCCGCGGCCGTCGGTTGCGGCGGGCAGCGAATCGAGCGGAGAGAAATGGATACTGTCGGTACCTTTTTCGATGGTATAATGGTCGATGCCGAAGGCATTCGCGGTGCTCCATTGCAGGAGGGCGGTATTGCCCGCCCTTGTCGCGGTGAAGGAGAGCAGCGTCAGCGTAGGGGATGCGGTCTCCGGCGGGATGGTATCGCAGATCCAGAATTCGGAGAAGCCGCCTACCTGGTATTCCGCATAGTAGCCATTGTCGTTGGGAATGATGGCGACATCCCGGTGCGGATGATGGAACCGGAATTCACCGGTGCTGTCGTTCTGCAGAGTGCTGTCTTCCTCGGCGGCTGCCGGGCTGCTGAATTGCGCCACGCCGGATTGGTAGGCATCGGCGATCGTGTTGCAGGAGAGACATCCCGACGCATTGATCAGCGCTACCGCCTCGCTGTCGAGGAAATAATACCGGACGCCCACATTGGCAACCGGCGGATTGGAGGGTTGTATGACGAGGTTGCGGTCGAGATAGTACTGGACGGTATCATGCCGGACCGCGCCCGTATGGTTGAAGAAGACCTTGACGGTGGTGGGTCCGAGGTCCTGGCCATTGGGATCGATAGCCGCGATGCGTCGGCCGCCGATGTCGAAATTGATCCAGCCGTTGCCGCTGACGGACTTCGTGACGCTGTCGTCGGCGCCATTATAAACGGAAGCCTTGTCGAATATGTGGACATCATCGATGCCGACACCCTCATAAGTAGTGCCCGGGTCACTGTTCATCACGATGCGGAACCTGACCTTCGGCGCATTGACCGGGATGTCGTAGCTGGATACATGCCATTTAGACCAGGAAAGCTGCCAGGCCTGCCTGGTCGTATTGTCATACCAGTTGGTTCCCGCTCCGACGGCGCCCAGCCTGCTCCAGTTCACATCGTCCGTGGTATATTCGACCCAATGATAGTCGCAGTCGCAATCGTCCTCCGTCTGGAAAATATGGCTGAAGGAAAGGACGGGGGAGGTAAGTCCGCTGAGATCGAAACAGGGGGAATAGAGATAGGACCGCTCATTATTGTTATAGTTGCCCGTCAGGCTGGTCACCCAGCAATCGGGACCGCTCGCGGCCTTGTCGATGACGGATTTTTTCGGCGCGCCCCATTGCCAGCTCGAATTGATGCCTCCCGTATACCAATAGCCGTTGCTGGTATCGAAGCTCTCCAGATAGGGGAAGGCAGAGATGAGCGGCGTCGTTTGGATGGTGCCCGGGGCCAGGGTGTCGTTCAGCGAATAAGTATCACCGGTATAGCTGACCCAGGCGTCGATCCGCCAGGCGCGGAAGGCGGACATGTCTTTCGTCGCGGAGAAGGTATAGACGATGGAATCGCCGGCGCCGATGGAGGGGATGGTTTCGGTGACGGTATCGCCATCGATCGCATAAGAGACCTTGATATTCACCGCGGCGGTGTTGCTGTAATTCCTTACGCCGATGCCGATGGGGGTGGCGCCGGGTAGCGAGCAGCTGCCCGTAGCGACGGGGGAGACCAGTCTCAGCACGCCGATGTCATTGGTGCCTTTTGTAAGCGTGATATCGTCGAAAATATAGCCATTGTCGAGAGTCCCGTCGGTAATGACGTCGCTGCCCCCGGTATTGCCTACTTCTCCGAATTTGACCTGGAAGCTGCTGCCGATGGTTTCCGATGCGTTGTTCAGCAGCTGGGTGACATTGACATGCGAAGAGGGTTGGTAAATGCCTATGTTGGCGGTCGTCGTATCGAGGAGGTAAGCCGATATCCAGGCCGACTGATCGTTGCCCCTTATCCAGACGGTGTTGCCGCCGAGGTTCGCAGTACTTCCCTGATTCCGGTACCAGAAGTCGAGCCAGATCTGATCGGTGGAGGAATAGGCGGAGAGATTGAAAGTCGTTATAAGACTGTCGGAAGTGAGTGAAGTGGCATAATGCGTCTGGTCAAGCACGGCATATCGATTCCCAGAGTGGGCCATACCGGTATTGACGAAGGTGCGTACACGGCCGTTGCCATTGCTTGTCATGAAATCGCAGCGGTCGAGTCCCGTGAAACCCATCGTGGGAGAAACATAGCTCGCAGCCGCGGCGCTTTCGAAACCTTCCGTCATGGCAGGGTTGAGCGTGACCGGGTCGTTGGTCAGCTGTTTGATCACCGCCGTCACAGTGTCGTTGCCCGTCGCCGGATCACCGGGATAGGATACCCACACCTGCACCGTATAGCTGCCGGGGGCGGAGAGATCGGCGGTCGTGGAAAACGTATAGTCAAAGGCTCCGTTGTTGGGCGGAATGACGGCACTGCTGGCCTCGGTGACGGGCGTCGCGCCGTTGATGCTATAGGAAACCGTGAAGGCGGATCCCGTAGGGATCGTGCCCAGGTTTTTCAGTTCGACCTCAATGGGGACAGCCGATGTCAGTTGCGTAGACGTATACATCCGGCCGGAATTAAGACCGATCAGCGAGTCCGCGGAATAGTCGTTGTCGAGCGCGCTCAGGTTACATGCGCCGCCCGAAGGAGTGATATTGACCGATATGGAGCGTCGTCCGGGGGATGTGCCGTTCACGGCGCGTACGCCCAGCCAATAGCTGCTGTCGCGGTTGAGATGACCCAGCAGATAGCTCGTGGTCGTCGTGCTGGCGACCTTTACCATCGTATCGCCGACCAGCTGCATAATATCGTAGCTTGTTGCCGACGGGATAGTGTTCCAGCTGAGCTGCACATAGCCCTGGCAGGGATTGGTCACGGAGGCCGAGGGTTGGCCCAGGATAGTAAAAGGATATGTGCTGACGCTGCTGTACGATGTGCCATTGCGGGTGACGCGTACAAGGGCCTGGTTGGTGGCCACATTCGGCGCGGTCCACATATACATACGGCTGGCGGCGCTGACCGCATTATTTATCGTGGTCCAGGTGGCACCGTTGTCCGTGGAGTAGTCGAGCGTGAACGTATTCGGGCTGTTGTCGAAGGCGTTCCAGCGGATGTATTCGGGATAGTAGCCGGGGATCCAGGTCTCCCTGCCGTAAGGATAGAGCAGGACCACGGAGGGTTGGATGAACTGGTAGACAAGCACATAAGACTGCGGGCCCTGCGGGATGCTGGTGCCGTGGATGGCGATATTGCAGGTGCCGCCGGAAGGATTGTTGAGCACCACCTGTTCGATATTATTGACGTTGTCGACGCCTTCGACCGCATTGTCGTTGACATGTGCGGGATCGGGATTCAGGATCAGCGGATGATGCAGCACCGCAGACGGGTCCGTCACCGTGAGGTCGAGATTGTTGACGAGCGCAGTGGCGGCATATGGGGCAGCGGGGTAGTCGGCCCAATAGATCATGATGCGAACCTGCGCGAGACCCGGCGGAATGATAAGATTGGCATTGGCGGTACCGCCGTCGGAGACCGTGCCGAAAGAATACTGCACCGCATCCATGGCATCGGCCGCGGCTTTGCCGTCGAGCGATCCGTATCCATACAGGTAATCAGGTCCGGGGTTACCCAGATCGGTGGCTGTGTTACAGATCAGTGCCTTGAGGAGCGCGGCGGAAGGATCGGCGCCGCCGTGTTGCTGGCGGTAGCGTTGTACAAGCAGCGCGAGAGTCCCTGCGACCGTTGGGCAGGCCATGCTGGTGCCCCATTCCTGTCCGTAAGAATTATAAGGAAGCGTCGAAGTGATGGCCGAGCCTCCTGCGACGAGATCGGGTTTGATACGACCGTCATCGGTAGGACCGCTGCTTGATCCGCTGTTGATGCTATAGGTGTTGTCGTGGTAGGGGTTAGTATTGTCGACATTCCCGACGCTGATCGCGTTCTTGGCGGATTGGAAACCCGATTTGATCGTAGCGAATTGTGGAGGGAAGGGTGTGCAGGTATAACCGCCGTCATTGCCGGCGGCGAAGACGTGCATCAGGTTGGGATATGCGAGGAGCTGTGCATCCGTATAGTTGGCCAGCGCGTCATAGAGGCCGTCGTATTGGCAACCGTAGTCATAGTCCGTATATGAATTGCTGGTCAGCGGCATATCGTAATCGGTCATATAGGCCGGGGTATTGACCAGGATATCGCTGAAGAACTGGCTGAGGATAATGGAATGCGGCGCCATGCCCTGCCACATCGGGTTGATGATGCCGCCGCCGCCTACGATCCCGGAGGTATGTACGCCATGACCGGAACCCGGAGGGCCATCGAACCGGTCGATCTCCCGGCCTGTGAAGTCCACATGGGTATAGGGATCGGTATCGTCACCCACACCAACGACGACGCCGTCGCCATACAGATTGCGGCTTGCCGCGAGCGCGTCGGGTCCTTGCGCAGCACGGTTGTTGTAGTTGAGCGTCCGCGGTTTGATGGGTTGCGTGGTGATATAGCTGACGAAGGGAAGGGCGGAGATGCGTTGCAGGATTGCCGGGTTTGGGATCCGGACGAAGAGAACGCGGGGCGGCTGGAGCTTGCTGGGTACGATGATCGCGCCGGTTGCGGTTATTTCCTGTCGTACCTGGTCGGGCGAAAGGGTCCCGAAATATCCGACCGCTATGGCCTTGTCGGGGTCATGCAGGTCTTCATCCCGGTGGTCCTGCAGACGGCGGCTGATCTTGGAGGGTGGGGATAGCGCGGTAAGTCCGCCGATAGCAAACCGTTGCAGCTGTGCGATGGAAAAGCTGTCGCCAAGCTCGACCAGCCAGGCCTTATCGGAGACATAGTCGTAGAGATGCAGACCGGTGTGCGCCATTTCTGCGCGCAGGTTGGTATCGGGCACCCGGTCAAACTGTGCCAGGACATAATAATGTCTTTTGAAATGTGCGGTCAGAAGGGAATCCCGTCGAAGCGAGCCATCGGCGATATTCCGCCGGACGTTGATAACGCCGTTTTTCAGACGGACGACCCCGGGCCGGTTTTGTCTCACGGGCTGGGCAGACAGGGAAGAAACCAGCAACAGTAGTGACCCGAAGAGCGGTAAGAGGCGATAAGCACTATGTAAGGTTTTGGTTTTCAAAATTTTGGGGTGGGTTGCGCTCTTCTAAAACGTTGAAAGCATGCAAATATTTTATTTTTAGTATCTTCAGGCCAAAAGCCGCCAAAGAACGCCTTTCTTGCTCATATATGAATGATAAACCCCAAAGATCATTGGCCCTGGATGTATTCCGGGGGATGACCGTATGCTTCATGATCATCGTCAATACGCCGGGTAGCGATACGTTTGCCTTCTCTCCCCTGAAACACGCGCATTGGCATGGATTCACACCCACCGATCTTGTCTTTCCGTCTTTTCTGTTCGCGGTGGGCAACGCCATGAGCTTTTCGATGAAGAAATTCGCCACGATGAATCAGGGAGCCGTACTCTGGAAGATCATCCGGCGTACGCTGCTGATCTTTTTGCTCGGATACCTGCTTTACTGGTTCCCTTTCTTTCGTCAGCAGGCGGATGGACATTGGGGTCTGGCGCCTATCTCGCACACAAGGATCATGGGAGTGCTGCAGCGGATCGGACTTTGTTACGGTATTGCATCGTTGCTGATCTATTATTGCAAACCCCGTACC
>DASYSV010000384.1:0-3538 GCA_036010185.1 Puia sp. | reverse complement strand
GATGGCGACCTCGATCTTGTTGCGGGTAACCTTGGGCTCAACTGCGACTATCACGTCGGTCCCGGGACACCCATGGAATTGTTTGCGGACGACATCGATCAGAACGGCAGGATCGACCCGGTGATGTTCTATTACTTAAAGGACGCCGACGGCGTCAGGCGCTCGTATCCCGCATATAGCAGGAGCCAGCTGGCCGCACAGGTGCCGACAGTCAAAAAGCAATTTCTCCTGAACGACGATTATGCCAGGGCTGGCTTTTCCGAGCTTTTTCCGGGTAAGACGAAAGCCGACGTGCTGAATTTCTACTGCGATGAGACCAGGACTTGCTGGCTTGAAAATGATGGGAACGGAAAGTTTATCAAACACGTGCTACCGATGGAAGCGCAATTCGCGCCCGTCAATACGATCATTTGCGCGGATGTCGACAATGACGGATATAAGGATCTCCTGCTGGCGGGGAATGATTATCAGACGGACGTCATCACCGGCAGATACGATGCTTCTTATGGCTGTCTGTTGCGCGGCAGCGGTAAGAAAAGATTTACCGCCGTGCCGGCATCGCGCAGCGGGTTCGTGCTGAAAGGGGATGTAAAAGATATGTCGCTGATCCGGCTTGCCAATGGGGAGCGGATCGTTCTTGCCTCCGTCAATGACGATAGCTTGCGGGTGTTCCGCATCAACGAACAAAATTTGAAAAATTAAAGATATGTCGCGTCGCATACTGTTGTTTTTCACTGTACTGGCCCTTGCGGCCTGCAAGGGTAGATCGCATCCCAACCAGGAAATGATCGATCTGTTGAAAGTATCGGCCAAATTCGACCACAACCATGAGAATGTGTTTTCACCCGAGGCTATGATAGAATATTGCGATTCGGTTTTGGGCGCTGGTCCCGGAGAAGACGCGCGGCGGGATGCGCTTAGCCGGAAAGCGAATGCTTTGTTGGAACTCGGCGAAGAGCAGAAGGCCATCGATATTTACGAAGGAATACTTGGGAAGATCCCGCCCGGCAATCCGGATCAAAGACAGGCGATCCTGAAGGATATGGCGCTCGCCTGGCTAAGGCTCGGCGATAGGGTCAACTGCATCAACAACCACACCGCGGAGTCTTGTATTTACCCGATTGCCGGCGGCGGGATACATCGCGATAAGACCGGGGCCGAAAAGGCCATCGATATTTACAAAACCATACTGGTGGAAAGCCCTTCCGATCTCGAGTCCAGATGGCTTCTCAACATCGCCTATATGACCGCAGGAGGATATCCATCCGGGGTTCCGCCTCAATTCTTGCTAAAAGTCCGGGATGACGATAGTATGCACCTGGTAAAGCCTTTTAGAAATGTGGCGATGAATGCCGGCCTGGATTACAAATGTATTGCCGGCGGGTCGATCGTGGATGATTTCAACAACGACGGCTATGACGATATTATTCTCAGTAGCTGGTCTTTGACCGAGCCTATGCGTTATTACCGGAATAATGCCGACGGGAGCTTTACGGATGTTTCGGATTCCTCGGGTCTCGGCTATCTCACAGGAGGACTCAATATCCAGCAGATGGATTACAATAATGACGGCTACAAGGATATTTTTGTTCTGCGGGGAGGCTGGAAGGGCAAGTTCGGCAAGAACCCAAATTCCTTGTTACGGAACAATGGGGATGGGACATTTACGGACGTCACGAAGGCCAGCGGGTTGTTGTCCTTCCACCCCTCGCAAACCGCCACCTGGGCGGACTTTAACAATGACGGCTGGCTCGACGTATTTATAGGAAATGAAACGACCCCCAACGAAGAGCCGCATCCCTGTCAACTGTTTATCAATAATAAGAACGGGACTTTTACCGAGATTGCCGCCAGGGCCGGCTGCGCCGTTACGCAGTTTGTGAAAGGCGTCACCTCCGGCGACTATGACAACGACGGGTTACCGGATATTTTTCTCTCCACATTAAATGGCAACAAGATCCTGTTGAGGAACGAAACAGGAAAAAACGGTGAGGTAAAGTTCAGGGACGTAAGCGAACAGGCCGGGCTATCGCATAATCTCACCCGAACCTTTCCGACCTGGTTCTGGGATTACGACAACGACGGCTGGCTCGATATCCTTGTGTGCGGGTATGAGTTTAACCGGTCGCTCTCCTATTATGCAGGGGCCGAGGCGGTACAGTTGCCGATTGGAAACGCTGGAAAGGTTTTCTTATTCCGAAATAAGCATGACGGCACTTTTGAAGAAGTGTCTGCAAAAGTCGGGTTGAGTTCCACCGCCTTTGCCATGGGCGCCAATTTTGGCGATATCGATAATGATGGATATCTCGATTTTTATCTCGGGACCGGCAACCCTCAGCTTAGGTCCGCCGTCCCTAACAAGCTGTTCAAGAATATGGGAGGGCAGCGGTTTTTAGATGTCACGACCGCAGCCCGGGTAGGAAATATACAAAAGGGGCATGGCGTTTCGTTCGCGGACCTGGACAATGATGGCAATGAAGATATTTATATCAAAATGGGCGGCGCCTATACTGGGGACGCCTTTGAGAATTGTCTTTACCTGAATCCGGGGCAGAATAATAATCACTGGGTAAATCTCCAGTTGCAGGGTACCGTGTCGAATAAGGCCGCCATCGGGGCCAGGATCAAGGTTACGTTCCTCGAAAACAGTAAAGAACGATCCGTCTTCCGCGATGTGAACTCCGGCGGAAGTTTTGGTTCCAACCCTTTGCGTCAGCATATCGGCATCGGGAAGGCGGCAGCGATCGGGCGGGTTGAAATTAACTGGCCCGTCACGGGGAAAACGCAGGTGTTCCGGAACGTACCGATCGATACGAATGTGAAGATCGTCGAAGGGGATAGCGTGTTTACGACGTATCGGCTTGCCCGGTTGGACTTCCGGTCGGGTGTGAGAAAGCTGATCAGCTGTTCGCCGAAGTAGGTGATGGTGACTGCTGTCCGCTACGGCGGAGCAGGGGAAACATCGGGTAGGTGAAAGGGGGATGCCTCCCTTTTAGTGAGTCGCTGAGCCGAGATAACACGTTTATGACTTACGGCGCGACTATATGAGCTCGAAGGACTGTCGCGGAAGATTGTTAAATTGGTAGTAACCATTAAACCTTGTCAAGCCATGGAAGAGCTCCTGGGTTTCCTGAACCAAATCGCCTCCTCGGAGGGATGGCCGCTGTCGGCCGGTTGTCTTGCACATCTTCGCAAGATCATAAAGATCCGCACTTTGAAACAAGAGGAGCTTTTGTTGTCTGTCGGGCAAGTATGTAAAAATATATATTTTATCAATAGGGGCTTGCTGAAGTGCTTTTACATCGTACATCAGCAGGAAGTTTCCGACTGGTTTTTTGGGGAGTTGGAAACGGTTGTTTCCATTGACAGCTTTTATGACCAAGTGGCAAGCGAGGACTTCATTGAGGCTTTGGAACACTGTGAACTATTTTGTATCACGTTCGAGGAATTGAATTTCCTCTTTCGAGCTTTCGTTGAATTTAATGTCGTTGGTCGGGTGCTGACCAATAAGTATTTGAGAATATGGCACCGGCAGGCT
>DASYSV010000383.1:0-6622 GCA_036010185.1 Puia sp. | reverse complement strand
GGCTAGACCTGTTGCATACGGGTTCGGGATCGGGCGGCAGCAGTCTGAAGTTGTTTGGTTCCTATGCCCGTCGACCGCTTCTTTATGTCAACGAATACAGTTTGAACGATCTTTCCTCTACGGGCAAGTATTATGGCAATTATAGCCTGCAACAGCTGTATTGGACCATGTCCGGTTATACGTTTTATAATGGGACCGGAGTTACGTATGTACCGTTTGCGGAGGACGAACCCGGTTATTGGGCCTGGGTGACCGGGGCGGCATATAAGAGTGCGGATGGACGGGTCTCCCTTCAATACAGTCTGGAGCGGCGAAATTTTTCGCTTACAGTGCCTACGAATAGTGGCAGCCCGGGTTTTGAACCCTGGGTGGAGACACTGCAGAATGCGGATCTGCGGATCAGGGTGATCGAATCGAAAAAAGCAAGCTGGATGACGGGCTTCAATGTCAGCCTGATGCATAATAATGGCGATACGGCGGGATATCAGCAGGCTACCGTGGGCGGACCGATCGGAGACCTGAATGGACAGGGTAATTCGTGGACGGGCGGTTGGGTCAACCGGTTGCGGTTGGGTGCGTTCTCAGCCGGACTGGATCTGCTATATCATTTCGGTGAGACGGTGCCGGTGTTTTCTTTTTCCGGCGCGCCGATCGGGGAAGCCAGAAAGAATTCCGTGTTGCTGCCGAATATTTATGCCGGATACCGCTGGAGCCTGGGAGCCGGAGTATTGGAGCTGTTCGTCGGGGGCAGGGGGCTGTTGGGGACCAGGGACAGCGATCTGCCGGACACGCGGAGGTTCTATACTATCGGGGGAAGCTATTCGCTTTGAGAAGTGGAGCATTCGTATTATATTGGGTTGATCTAACAACCTGCGTATGAGAAAGACAACCTTATCGGTGGGTCTGTTCCTTTTTGTTGGTGCGGCATGGGCCCAGGATTCTTCCAATTTGAATATCGGATATCTGTCGCTGCGGCAGGAGTTTACGCAGACGATCCGTGTCAAAGGCGCCGATCTCGAAAAAATGCCGTTTGTCAATCTGAGCGACGCCATTGCCCAGTGGTTTTTTGGGGCGTATACGCAACCAGCAAGTTTGATTTATGTCGTGGATGGAAATCCGGTGACGGACGTCAATTCCTACAGCGTTTATGATATCGATGAGGTGATATTGGTGCAAAATGCTGCTGCGTTGGCGACCACCGCATCGGGTCAGCAGGAGATGGTGTTCGTCCGGACGAAACGAGGAGGCGGGAAATCGGGGCTGACGGCAGCGGTGCAGAGCGGGCTTGTCAATGTGAGCGGGTATCATCCGAAGGCGGGGTGGTTTCAGAATATTTATGCGGGAGGTTATCGCAATTGGAATAAAGTGCGCGCCGGGTTATCGGTGAACTATATGCGTGATGTCTTCCCGGATACGGTAGGACGGCATGAGGCGGTGACGCAGAAGAACCTGCAACGCTGGCGGCTTCGGGGATATGTCGACTGGCAGATCGGTCATCGGAACCTGGTGGAGCTTACTGTGAATTATACGCCGCAACGAATAGGGGCGGGTGGAGATTCTATCGTACAGCCTTCGGATAACCGGCGTTCCGATATGGCCACTCAGCACCTGGTGGTTCCGCATCTTTTCTGGCATTCGGACCTGGGCGGTGGTTGGAGGAATGAATTCCAGGCGACTTATCTGCATGGAAGCTACCGTGAGAACGACTACCTGCTTAACTATACGGGGTCGCCTCAGTACGGCGATTATTTCGATTCGACCCTGTATCATCAGACTTCCTATCATCTTTTTCTTTGGGACAGGATGGAACATCGGGGAAAGATCGGTGGCGTCGATATTGTGCCGGCGGTGAATGCCAGTTATGAATATGCGAGGGAAGTAAGTGCGGGGTTAAGCTATTCGGGTGATGAGCCCGGAACTCTCGGGACTGGCCAGCGGGCCATTTATTCCATCTCCTATGACAGCAATTGGCAGTCCGGCAAATTCCTTTTTATAACGCCGTCGTTGGACATCAGCTATAAGCGTGCATTCGATGTGCAGGGCGGGGTGTTGATCGAAGCCGGTCATCAGCATGGTCCGAAAAATCAGCAGGGGTTTGCCTTTGTGACCGTGACCCTAGATCCCGTGAAAATGGTGAATGAGCAGAGCCGGTCCAGTCTGCGGTTGTTCGGTTCTTATGCACGCAGGACGGTAGCGACGACCAGCGGGTATACGTTAGCGGATTTGGACCATGGACCGGTAGCGGCCGCGTTAGGTGGGCTCCAGGTGCAGGCCAATGGCATCGGGTCGCTGATCGGGTTGGGAAGCGGAGGCTTTTTTATTCCGGCGGTGTTGCGTGTGCCTGATTTCGGAGTAGGCCAGGCGGGGCTCAGCCTGTCAACGTGGAATGACCGGCTGCTGGTCCAGTACAATTTTGAACGGAGGAATTATCTGACGGGTGTAGCGGAGTTCGTGTTCTATTATAGCGGGAATGCGTATACGATCCTTTTCCCCACCATGGACGAGGTCCTGCATCATGCCGATGTCAGCGTGATTCTGATAAAACACGGGGGCTTCGAATGGAGGTCCCGGTTGAATATGACCATGATGAAGAGTACCTTGAATCTCAATGTGGGGAATGCGCAGGTGACGGCGATCGGGGATGTGGCGCCGGCCCGCTGGTCACAGACCGGTGGATGGGTGAACCGGATCGTGGTGAATGGATTTTCGGCGGGGCTCGATGTGCTCTATCATTTTGGCGAGACGTATTACAGGCCGTCGTACAATGGCAGTCTTTCTGTAAAGGCGGTGGGGAAGCGTAGTTCGGTGCTTGTTCCGAATGTCTATGCGGGTTATGAATGGAAGACGGCGCGGTCGGGTGCGGTGGAGGTATTTTTGGAGAGCCGCGGGGCGATCCGCAACTCTCCGAATGATCTGTCGGACGGGCGCCGGTGGTATACCGTCGGGGGTAAATGGTCGTTGTAGGGGATGCGGTGTCGGCGGGGTGGCGGGTCCGCGGGTGGCGCGTTAGCGGGCATCGCGTTAGCGGCTATTCCATTTGAACCATTTGATACCCAGATACGCGAATACGACCGTATAGCCAAGCGTGATGAGTAGTGCGAGATTGGCGTCGGCATTCCAGGTTGAGGGGACGAGCGCGTGCGTTACGATCGTTTTAACCGTGCCATAGGGCGAATAGTCGACGATCTTATTCATGGCATTCCCCAGCATACCCAGCGAACCGAACATGCCGATCAAAATGAGTGCGAGGTAAATGAGGCGGCTGGTGGCATTGACCGTCTCGGGGTTCGTGATCCGGCCGACGATGGCCTGGCCAAGAGCGAGATAGACCGCGCCGCATGCCAGGGAGGTGAAAAAGCTGGCAACGTAACCTCCGGCTGTGAGTGCAATATGGTCATATTGATATCCACCGATAAATACGAAGAGCGTCATGATGCTGATCAGAACCAACTGGACGGTGAGACGGCTGACCATGATGGTCCAGTTGGGGGCGGGCGATACCCGTAGCCGTTGGAAAATACCTTTGTCGCGGTCGCGTGCGATGGAATTGGAATAGCCCATGATACCGACGGCGTTGAGCCCGATGGTAATGCAATTGGCGAGAATGAAAGGGCCGCCGAAAGCCTTGATAAGGGGTTTCCAGGCGAAGAGGATGATGACCGGCAGTATGAATACCATGACGGTCGCGCGTCTGTTGCGCCATTGGGTGGTCAGATCGGCGCGGAGCAGCGAGGCGAAGACGCTTCGCGTGGAGGAGAGGGTCCTGGGGTTCGTCAGGGTGATGGGAGCGGTGGTTGTATTCGACATGATCCGGTTTTTTAGTTGGTGGTATAAATTCAGGAGCGGATCGCTTCGCCGGTAAGGCCGATGAAGACGTCTTCCAGTGTTATTTTTCCTTTACGGGATGCCTGGACGACCTCGGGACGGTCGCGGTTGGTATCGATGATGTTCTGTGGTGTATCGATGGTGATGATCCTGCCGTGATCGATGATCGCGATCCGGTCGCAGACGGATTCGGCCTCTTCCATCGAGTGGGTCGTGAGCAGGATGCCGTGCCCCTTGTCCCGCATGGCCTCGATCCTTACCCAGAGCTGACGCCGCGACTGCGGGTCGAGACCGGTGGTCGGTTCGTCCATGAGCAGGAGGGGTGGATTATGAATGGTAGCGATGACAAGAGAGACGCGTTGCTGCTGACCGCCGGAAAGCTGGCCGAAGCGTTTGGAAGCGGCGTCCTGCAACTTGATGTCGCGGAGGATCTCGTCGAGGCGCTGGCGGTCGAGGGTTATACCATAGATGCCACCGTATAGCTGCAGGATCTCCGATACGGTGAGTTCGGGCTGAAAGCTGGTCGATTGGAGCTGTACGCCCATACAGGCCCGGGCGTAGAGCGTCTGACGCTGGGTGTCATAGCCCGCCACGGTAATGCTTCCCGAGGAGGGTTTGATCAGGCTTTCCACCGCGCTGAGGGTGCTGGTCTTGCCGGCTCCGTTGGGGCCCAGCAGTCCGAATATTTCCCCGGGCATCACCGCAAAGGAGACTTTTTTGACGGCCTGGAAGTTGCCGTAAAAGATATCCAGGCCCTGGACCTGGAGGACGGGCTGTTGGGATGTATTATTCATGGCACGAAGATAAAAAGTTGTGGCCGCCCCGGCAAGGCCGGGGCGGCCATCACCGGGGAAAAAGCCGGTAAACGAGCGGGCCATGGCGGTGAAACGCGGAAATAATTCAATATATTAGGGAACTAAAAACATTTTATGCGGAAAACACTCGCGATCCTATTATTTCTCAGTCTGGGCGGATTTATCCAGTCCAGGGCCCAATCGTTGAAGAATTCCGAATGGAAATTCTATGTTCAGGGGTTGAACGATACGCTGACCTATCATTTCGACGCCGACACGAGTTGGGCGGCATCCACCACCGGGGACAAAATCGTGCGGTCCTTGTGGAAGGAATCGAACGACACCGTGCGGCTCAACGATGTCGACGGTATGTATCCCTGTCATGACGGGGAAGGCGTTTACCGGTATGTCATCGAGGGAGACGTCATGACCTGGGTCATGTTGTCGGATCCCTGTCCGGACAGGGCGGGGGCATTGAACAACACGAAGTTCTATAGAAAGAAATAAGAAAGGGTCCGGCGCAAGCCGGACCCCGAGGTTTGAATTTAAGAAATTAAAGACGAGTTACGGTCGTGTTTTCAGTAACGGTCTTAGATACACGGAACTGACGAACGATCTCGGAATTGTCGGCGCTGCGGATGACGAACGTCGGCTGGATGTCGGAGTCGACATTGGCGATGAAGACATTCTTCGAGAAATGCGTATCATTGAACTGCTGGTGATAAACCACGTCCCCATTGTCATTCCGGATGATCAGGGAGAACTTCTCCGAGGTAGGGTTTTCGAATTCCACGCGGAAGACGACCTGTCCGTTCTCGGAGCCTACATATTTAATGGATACTTTTTCTTCGGTGAGGGCCTTCTTGCTATCGGTGCGGCCGCCATTGGCCTGGCTTGCCAGGGGGTTGCTAACGAGGATAACGATCGTGCTTAAGGCTACTGCGATGATTCTTGCTACTGCTTTCATAACTATGGTGATTTTACTTTTACGGGTTTCGGCGTAGCAATCGCGAATTGTTCCACAAATGTAGTAGAGTATACGGGGGAAGAAAAACACAGTTTGGTCGGTTTCTATTACGCCAACCGGGCCGGTAGTCATAATAACTACCTGAAAATGGGTATTTTAGGTGGGGTCCGGTCATGATAACCAACCCTTTTTTTGGAGGGGGACCGCATGGGTCAGCTGGCAGCTTTTTTATTGATCTGGTGGCCCCACTTCTCGAGCGTGAAGATCAGTTCGCCCAGGTCGACCGGTTTGCATAGATAGTCGTTCATACCTTCGGCAAGACAATCATCGCGATCCTGGATCGTCGCGTTGGCGGTCATCGCGATGATGACCGTTTGTCTGTCTCCTTTTTGGCGAATGTGGCGGGTAGCCTCCAGGCCGTCCATTTCGGGCATTTGGACATCCATGAAAATCAGATCGAAGGATTCCTGTTTGAGCCGCTCGACGGCCTCCCGGCCATTTGCGGCGACGGCGGGTGAATAGCCCATTTTGTTCAGTGTGATCATCGCCAGCTGCTGGTTGATGGGGTTGTCTTCGGCCAGCAGGATGCGCAGGGGATATTTAGCCGCCAGATCGGGGATGGCGACTGCGGCAGGATTGGACGAGCGGAGCGGCGCCGGGCGCGTAGTGATGGTGAACATGAAAACAGAGCCAACGCCGGCCGCGCTTTCCGCCGTTATCTGGCCGTTCATCAGATGGACGAGCTTGTTGGAGATGGAGAGACCCAGACCGATGCCGCCATATTTCCGCGTGACCGAGGAGTCCACCTGCGAAAAGGATTGGAAGAGGCGGTTGAGCTGACCGGGAAGGATGCCGATGCCTGTGTCCTGTATCTCGAAAGCGATCTGGATATGTCCTGCCGGAATATCGGGCATGGAAGATGTGGGGGGCAGGAATACACGAACGCGGATCTCGCCCTTTTCCGTAAACTTAACGGCATTGCCGACCAGATTGATCAGTATCTGCCGGAGTCGTTGTCTGTCGCTCAGGATACGCG